>NZ_JBCGFB010000028.1:0-60429 GCF_038752175.1 Nocardia sp. No.11
GCCCGTCGCCGCACCGGGTCGATCGCGATGTCGTCGAGCGCGCCGGTGCGCAGGAGGACGGCGTCGTCGATGTCGCCGGTGGCACCGTGGCCGGTCGGCTGGGTCACCACCGTGCGGCCCGCGCGCCGGGCCCAGCCGACCGTGGCGGCGATGTCCTCGGCGTCGGTGGCCGTGACGACGGCGCCGACCGATTGGGTCACCGCCACGTTCCACGGCCGGGCGGCCTGTTCGAAGCCCGCGTCACCCGGCAGCAGCACGGCGCCCCGGACGGTGCCGCGCAGTTCGTCGATTCCCATGGTCGAATTCCTCAGTTCTCTCGGTGGTCCACCGAGACGACGACGGTGCGGCGGGGACTGTGACAGGGGATACCGGAAAACGCGGAAAGCCCGGTCCTCGTGGACCGGGCTTTCCTTCTCGGGGTGAGTGACGGGACTCGAACCCGCGACAGCCAGGATCACAACCTGGTGCTCTACCAACTGAACTACACTCACCATCACCGGTGAATCACCGGCGCCGTAGATACTAGCGTGTTTCGGGCGTCAGGCCCTAATCCGCTGGTCGGGGGCTTGATCCGGTGACATCGATGGCCTCGGTGACCGCTTCGGCGACGGCCGCGATCTCGGTGGTGGACGGGCCGGGCAGCGGCACGAACGCGGTGCGGCGGTAGTACTCGAGCTCGCGGATGGATTCCTTGATGTCGGCCAGGGCGCGGTGTGCCAGACCCTTCTCCGGCTGCCCGAAGTAGATACGCGGGTACCAGCGGCGGCACAGTTCCTTGATCGAGCTCACGTCGACCATCCGGTAGTGCAGGTGCTCGTCGAGTTCGGGCATGTCGCGCGCGATGAAGCCACGGTCGGTGGCGATCGAGTTGCCGCACAGCGGCACCGTGCGCGCGGTGGGCGCGTACTGGCGGATGTAGTCGAGTACCTCGGCCTGGGCCTGCTCGAGGGTCACGGTCGAGCGCCGAACCTCTTCGGTGAGACCGGATTTCGCGTGCATCTCGGCGACGACCGGTGGCATGCAGGCCAGCGCGGCGTCGTCGGCGTGGATGACGATGTCGACACCGTCACCGAGAATGTTCAGGTCGCTGTCGGTCACGAGCGCGGCGATCTCGATCAGCTTGTCGCTGTCGAGACGGAGCCCCGTCATCTCGCAATCCATCCAGACCAAGAGTTTGTCTGACACCTGAGCCACCCTAACGGGCGATACAGTTTGCTTGGAATTCCCCGCAGACGTTTCGAGCATTTCTTGCGTACGGCAGTTGTGACCAAACGGAGGACGCGCGAATGACCACCCCCCAGGAAAAGGCGGCAGCGGCACGCAAGGCGGCCGAGGAGGCGGCGCGGGTCGCCGCGGAGGCGGCCGCGGCCGCGGAGGCCGCCGAGCGGGAAGCCGCCGCGTCCAGTGCCGAACCGGCGCAGGCGGCGTCCGGTGCGGCGGCGCAGATCGCGGCGGGTTACGCCTTCGACGGACCCGCGCTCGAGCTCGGTACGGTGATGGTCGACGGTGTGACCGATCCCGCTGCGCGCGTGCGCATTCCGCTGCGGATGATGAACCGCCACGGCCTGGTCGCCGGCGCCACCGGCACCGGTAAGACCAAGACGCTGCAGGGCATCGCCGAACAGCTGTCCCGGGCGGGCGTTCCCGTGG
Organism: Nocardia sp. No.11; assembly: GCF_038752175.1. NCBI lineage: Bacteria > Bacillati > Actinomycetota > Actinomycetes > Mycobacteriales > Nocardiaceae > Nocardia > Nocardia sp. No.11. Next base: position 1,651 of record NZ_JBCGFB010000028.1, read on the forward strand.
TGATGGCCGACGTCAAGGGCGACCTGTCGGGGCTGAGTGAACCGGGCCAGGACAACGACAAGATCAAGGCGCGGGCCGCCGAAACCGGTGCCGCCGACTGGGCGCCGAGCGGGTTTCCCATCGAGTTCGTCTCGCTCGGCACCGGGGGCATCGGCGTGCCGATCCGGGCGACCATCTCCTCGTTCGGCCCGATCCTGCTCAGCAAGGTGCTCGGTCTCAACGACACCCAGGAATCCACGCTCGGCCTGATCTTCCACTGGGCCGACCAGCGCGGCCTGGCGCTGCTGGATCTGAAGGACCTGCGCGCGGTGATCACCCATCTGACCAGTCCCGAGGGCAAGGACGACCTCAAGGGCATCGGCGGTGTCTCGGCGCAGACGGCGGGGGTGATCCTGCGGTCGCTGGTGAATCTGGAAGCCGAGGGCGGCGACACGTTCTTCGGCGAGCCCGAACTCGATCCCGCCGATCTGCTGCGCACCGCGGGCGGGCAGGGCGTGATCACGCTGTTCGAACTCGGTCAGCAGGCGGCGCGACCGGTGCTGTTCTCCACCTTCCTGATGTGGGTGCTCGCCGATCTGTTCCAGACGCTGCCCGAGGTGGGTGACGTCGACAAGCCCAAGCTGGTCTTCATCTTCGACGAGGCGCACCTGCTGTTCGCCGAGGCGTCCAAGGCGTTCCTGCAGCAGGTGGAGCAGACGGTGAAGCTGATCCGGTCCAAGGGCGTCGGGGTGTTCTTCTGCACCCAGCTGCCCACCGACATCCCGAATCCGGTGCTGTCCCAGCTCGGCGCGCGGGTCCAGCACGCGCTGCGCGCGTTCACCCCCGACGATCAGAAGGCGCTGTCGAAGACGGTGCGCACCTACCCCAAGTCGACGGTGTACGACCTGGAGGAGGCGCTGACCTCGCTGGGCACCGGGGAGGCCGTGGTCACGGTGCTCTCGGAGAAGGGCGCGCCGACCCCGGTGGCCTGGACCAAGATCGTGCCGCCGCGCTCGCTGATGGACACCATCGGTGACGAGACGATCAAGTCCAAGGCGCTGTCGAGTCCCCTGCAGGGCAAGTACGGACAGAGCATCGACCGTGAATCGGCCTACGAGATGCTGCTGGCCAGCGTGGCCGCCGCCGATCCGGCCCCGCCCGCGCCGCAGGCGCCGGGACGGGCGCGGCCGGAGGAGGATTCGGCGGCCGAGCGGATCATGAAGAATCCGGCGGTGAAGAGTTTCCTGCGGTCAGCGGCCAGCGCGGCTGGTCGGGAGATCAGCCGCAGTATCTTCGGTACCCGGCGCCGGTAGCGGGGCGCCGGCCGTCGCACGGTCGGCGGTCGGTTCCGGCCGCGCGATGTGGGAGCGATGCGGCTCAGCTGCTGCCGAACCATCCCCAGGGGAACCCATTGTTGTGGCCGCCACCGCGACCGCGGTCGCAGTAGTCCCCGTTGCGGTCGTTCCAGTGGTTGCGGCCGTACCAGTCGTTGTCACAGCGGTGGCCGCGGTCGCGGTCGCAGTAGTCCCAGTGGCGGTTGTTCCAGTCGTCGCAGCGCGGATACTCGGTCAGCGCCACGCCTGCGGTGGTGGCGGGTGCGGCGATGACGGGTGCCGCCACCGCCGGCGCAAAGGTGAGGGTCGCACCTGCTACCGCGAGACCAAGGAACAGTCGGCGAATGCCTGGCTGATGTTTCGTGTCGGTCTTCATGGCTGCCTCTTCCGGTGCACCGGTCACCGGACGAGCACACCGTGGGTCGGTTTTGTTCGATTTCCCCGACATGTCTGATCCTAGGCGTGGGGCGGGCGTCGCCACCAGCCCGGACGGCGCCCGGCGCGAGGCGTCAGCCGAGTTCGCGCATCAGCAGGTCGGCGGTGGTCTCGCGGCGCAGCAGCTGCGTGGTCCGCCCTGCGGCGACTGCGATGATCGGCGGCCTGCCGACGGTGCTGTAGGTCGAGGCCAGCCCGTGGTGATAGGCCCCGGTGCACGGCAGTGCGAGCACCTCGCCCGGCCGCAGGTCGGCGGGCAGCCGCACCTCGGTGGCGAGGAGTTCACCGGTCTCGCTGTGCCTGCCCGCGACCGATGCGGTCATCTGCGCGCCGGTGGGGTGTCGGTTGACCACCAGCGCCCCACCGTGGCCACGGCCCTGCCCGCCACAGCCGCCGCCGCCGTCGACGATCACCCGATGCCCGCCCTCGGCGGTCTCGGTGACCGACAGCACCCGATACAGCGTGACGCCGGCCCGCGCGACGATCGCGCGGCCGGGCTCCATGGTGATCGCGGGCCGCGGAAACCGGTGGCGCGCGCAGGCGGCGTCCAGCGCGTCGTCGAGGATGTCGGCGAGCTCGCGCAGGTTCAGCTCGGCGTCGCCGCTGCGGTAGGCCACCGCATGCCCGCCGCCGATGTCGAGGTGGGTCAGCACCATGCCGTACTCGGCGTCGATCCAGGCCAGCTCGCCGATCATGCGGCGGATCGCCTCGCCGTAGTGGTCCGGATTGTGGATCTGCGCGCCGAGGTGGCAGTGCAGGCCGATGAGCCGCAGATGCGGTTGGGCCGCGATCCTGGCGACCGCGGTCTCGAGCGAAGCGCTACCGAGCGGGAACCCGAATTCCGGACTGCCGGGCACATCGATACCGGTGGCGACGCGCAGCAGAACCTGTTGGGGGGCGGTGGCCAGCGCGGCCAGCAGCGTGATCTCGGTGAGCGAGCCGACGACGATGCGACCGACGCCGCAGCCGACGGCGGTCTTCAGTTCGTCGAAGGTCTTGCCGTTGCCGTGCAGCACGATCCGGCGCGGCTCGATCCCGGCGGCCAGCGCGACCGACAACTCACCGGCGGACCCGACCTGCACCGACAGGCCCTCCTCGACGACCCAGCGCGCCACCGCGCCGACCATGAGCGCGGTGCCCGCGTAGACGATCTCGGCGTCGGGGAAGTGTTTGCGGTAGGCGCGGCAGCGTTCGCGCACCTCGGCTTCGTCGACCACGTGCGCGGGGGTGCCGAACTCGTCGGCGATATCGGCGAGGGCGACCGCGCCGAGGGTGATCCGGCCGTCCTGGTCGTAGTGCGTGTCGGCCGGCCAGACCGCGGGGTCGAGCCGCGGCACGGTGGTCGCGCGCAACGAGGGGAAGATCTCGAGCAACGTCACGGTGGTCTCCTGGGGACGCCCCCGCGTTCCGATGGCGGGGCCGATTCCAGGACTACGCCGTTGGTGGGCCGCTGAACTCGATGTTGACGGGTCCTTGACCACCCGGCGCCGCTTCCTGACGGGTTGCTGACGCGCAACCCGTCAGGGAACGATCAGCTGCCCAGCTTCTTGTAGAAGGCGCCCGCGATCGGAGCGGTCACGGCGCGGGGACCGTAGTTGCCCGCGACGCTCATGCCCTTGCTGATCAGGCCGGGCACGATGCGCATCTTGTTGCGGGCCAGCGCGTCGATGGACACCTTGGCGGTGTACTCGGAGGAGACCCAGAGGAAGTCGGGGACCATCTTGTCCACGATCGAGGCGTCCTCGGGGGCCGGGGTCTCGGTGCGCACCGGGCCGGGCGCCAGCAGGGTGACGTTCACGCCGGTGCCCTTGAGCTCGCCGCGCAGCGACTCGGAGAAGGTGTTGGCGAACGCCTTGGACGCGGCGTAGGTGGCGTTGTTCGGGATCGGCATATTGCCCGCGGCCGAGCCGCTGATCAGGATGCCGCCGGCCTTGCGCTCGATCATGCCCGGCAGCACGGCCAGGGTCAGATCGTGCACGGCGGTCGCGTTGAGTTCCATCTGCGCCCGCTCGTAGGCGAAATCCAGCTCGGCGACCGGTCCGAAGGTGGCGATGCCGGCGTTGTTGCACAGGATCGCGATGTCGCGCACGGCCAGTTCGTCGACCAGGCTCGCCCGCTGCGTCCGATCGGCGAGGTCGACCGCGCGCACCTCGGCGGTGATCCCGTGCGCCAGCGTCAGCCGCTGGGCCAGCTCGGTGAGGATCTCACCGCGCCGCGCGACCAGGATCAACGAGTAACCGCGCCCGGCCAGCTCGGCGGCCAACGCGGTGCCGATTCCGGAGGACGCGCCGGTGACGACGGCACGATTGTCTGCAGTGGGGGAGGGCAAGCTCACACGGGGGAGCTTAGGGGATCGGGCTCGGCCGGGCGGCGGCCACGTCGACCGCGCGGGCGCCCGCTGGCCCTAGGCTGATCTCCGCGATGACGACCGAATCACCGAACCGCCGGGCCGATCGGGAAGCGCCCCCGCGAGTCACCGAGCCGCCGCGCGCCCGCTCTGCCGACCAAGCCCGACCGACCAGGGCGTGCCTGTCGTGACCGGACCGCGGGTGTTCGGGATGGGCGACGCGCCGACCGCCGCGCCGACCTGGCCGCCGCTGACCGAGGACGAGGTCAGCCGGGCGGTCGCCGCGACCTGGGGCGGACCCGAGCCCGCCGGGATCGAGTGGCGCAGTGCGCGTCCGCTGTCGTCGACGGTGGGCGTGCGGTTGCGTGACGGTGCGCGGGTCGTCGTGAAGCGCCTGCCGCTGAACCTTCGTGACCTGGCCGCGCTGGCCGAGGAACATCGATTCATGGCGCACTTGCGGGCCGGGGGCATTCCGGTGCCCGACGTCCGCGCAACCCTGGGCGTCCGGTCCGTCGGTGTGCGAGCGGCCGAATCTGCGCCCGATCCCCACCCGGACGACATCGCGCCCGGAGCCGGTGGACGACCACGGGAAAGGCAGGCCCGGCCCGCTGCCGAATCGCGCGTGGCCGCATCGGTGCGCCGCGGGCCCGGCTTCGTCTACGAAGTCCACCGGGCCGGAGTGGGGGAGGACCGGTATCGCACCGACTTCTCCTGGACCCCGTACCGCGCGCCCGGCGATGCGACGGCCGCCGGCGCGATGCTCGCCCGAATGCACCTGGCCGCAGCGGGTTTCGACGCCCCCGCCCGACCGGCGTGCCCGCTCGTGGCGAGTCTCCACGGCGAAGACGTCGTGCGCGCCGTCGAATGGCATATCGCCCGCCGCCCCGCGGTCGCGCGGTTCCTCGCCGACCGTGACTGGCGCGCCGAAATACCGGATCTGCGAGTCGATCTCGCCGGGGTGCGCCCGCTGTGGACGCACGGCGACTGGCACGCCACCAACTTGCTCTGGGACGGCGACGAGGTGACCTCGGTGTTCGACTTCGGCCTCGCCGATCGCACCACCGCCGTCTTCGACCTCGCCACCGCGATCGAACGCGCTGCGGTGGACTGGGTTTCGCTGCGCGACGGTGGAGCGGCCCACGTTCGTGCGGACCAGGTGCGCGCGCTGATCGACGGCTATCGCTCCGAGCGTCCGCTCGCGCCCGCCGAACAAGCCGTGCTCGCCGAGCTCCTCCCGGTGGTCCACCTCGGCTACGAGCTCTCCGAGATCGACTACTTCCTCACGGTCGCCGATGAACCGCGCAATGCCGAGATCGCCTACCAGGATTGGTTGCTCGGCCATCTGTCCTGGTTCCGGACAGCCGCCGGACGGGATCTCTGTGCTCTGGTTCGTGACCTGGCGGCCGGGTAGCCGATCGTCCCCGCCGGGCGAGGGCGCCACGGCGTCGTCCGGGCCCGCGCAGAGCACCGCCCCGCCCACCGGATGCGAGTTCGGTGGACGGGGCGGTGCGACGATCGTCCCTCGCGTCGGACGACCGGGTCGGGGGATTACAGGCGCGCCGCCAGGCGGGTGCCCTGGGCGATGGCCCGCTTGGCGTCGAGCTCGGCGGCCAGTTCGGCGCCGCCGATCAGGTGCAGGTCGACACCCGCCGCGCGCAGCGGCTCTTCCAGCTCGCGCACCGATTCCTGACCGGCGCAGACGATCACGTTGTCGACCGCGAGCACCCGCGGCTTCTCGTGCTTCTCACCGAAGCTGATGTGCAGGCCCTGATCGTCGATACGCTCGTAGTTCACGCCGCCGAGCTGCTCGACGCCCTTGGCCTTGAGCGCCGCACGGTGCACCCAGCCGGAGGTCTTGCCGAGGTCCTTGCCGAACGGGGTCGACTTGCGCTGCAACAGCACCACGTCGCGGGCGGCGGGGGAGGGCTTGGGCTGCTTGAGCTGACCGCGGACCTGCTCGTCCTCGGAGTCCACACCCCACTCCTCCTTCCACTCGTCGAGCTTGAGCGTGGGATGCCCTTCGACGGTGAGGAATTCGCTCACGTCGTAGCCGATGCCGCCCGCGCCGATCACCGCGACCTTCTTGCCGACCGGCTTCGCCTCCTTCACCAGCTCGGCGTAGGACAGCACCATCGGGTGATCGATGCCGGGGATGTCGGGGATGCGCGGGCGCACGCCCGTGGCCAGCACCACCGAGTCGTACTCGCCCGCGATCAGCTCGTCGGCGGTGACCCGCTTCTGCAGGTGCAGGGTGACGCCGGTGAGCTCGATCTTGCGGCGGAAGTAGCGGATCGACTCGTCGAACTCCTCCTTGCCGGGGATGCGGCGGGCGATGTCGAACTGGCCGCCGATCTTGTCGTCGGCCTCGAACAGGTCGACGTGATGGCCGCGCTCGGCCAGGCTCACCGCGGCCGAGAGCCCGGCCGGACCGGCGCCGACCACCGCGAACCGCTTGGCGCGCCGGGTCGGCAGCAGCTGCAGCGTGGTCTCGTTGCCGGCACGCGGGTTGACCAGGCACGACACCTTCTTGTTGCCGAAGGCGTGGTCGAGGCAGGCCTGGTTGCAGGCGATGCAGGTGTTGATCTCGTCGGCGCGGTCGCCCTGGGCCTTGTTGGCCCATTCGGCATCGGCCAGCAGCGGCCGGGCCAGCGAGATCAGCGCCGCGTCGCCGCGGGTGAGGATCTCCTCGGCGATCTCGGGCATGTTGATCCGGTTCGACGCGCAGACCGGGATGTTCACCCGGCGGGCGACCTTGGCGGTGAACTCCACGAACGCCGCGCGCGGCACCGAGGTGACGATGGTGGGCACCCGCGCCTCGTGCCAGCCGATGTCGGTGTTGAGGATATCGACGCCCGCGGCCTCCAATTCCTGTGCCAGGGCGATGATCTCGTCGAAGGTCTGGCCCTTCTCCACCAGCTCGGCCATCGACAGCCGGAACACGATGATGAAGTCGCGGCCGACGGCGGCGCGGATGCGCTTGGCGATCTCCACCGGCAGCCTGCGCCGGTTCTCGGCGGTGCCGCCCCACTTGTCGGTGCGCTTGTTCACCCGCGGTGCGAGGAACTGGTTGATGAAATAGCCCTCACCGCCCATGATCTCGCAGCCGTCGTAGCCGGCGAACTTGGCCAGTTCGGCGCAGCGGGCGTAGTCGTCGATGGTGTTCTCGATGCCCTTGGCCGAGAGCGCGCGCGGCTTGAACGGGTTGATCGCCGACTTCACCGCCGAGGCCGACACGCTGGTCGGCATGTAGGAATAGCGACCCGCGTGCAGGATCTGGATGGCGATCTTGCCGCCCTCGGCATGCACCGCCTTGGTGATCCGGCGGTGGCGGTAGGCCTCGGACTTGGTGGTCAGCTTGCCGCCGAACGGCGCGAGCCAGCCGGTGCGGTTGGGGGCGTAGCCGCCGGTGATGATCAGGCCGACACCGCCGCGGGCGCGCTCGGCGAAGTAGGCGGCCAGCTTGTTGGTGTCCCAGGCCCGGTCCTCCAGGCCGGTGTGCATGGAGCCCATGACCACCCGATTGCGCAGGGTGGTGTGGCCGAGGTCGAGTGGCTCGAACAGGTGGGGATAGGCGGTCATGGAAGGTCGTCACCTTTTCGGGGTCGCAGGGCCTGCAGTACTTCGTCGCACCATTCGACGTAGCCGGACTCCGCGCGGATGCCCGCGCGCAGCACCAGATACTGGTGCAGAGCGGTGCCGGAGAGCTGGTCCGGCGCCGGGAAGAATTTCTTTTCGCTGAGGCGGTACTCGTCGAGTCGCTGCGCGTGCTGGGCGCGGTGGCGGGCCACCTCGCCCAGCACGGCGTCGATGTCGCCGTGCGCGGCGCCGCGGATCTTCACACCGAGTTCGTCGTGGGACGGGCTGTACTCGGTGGGTTCGGCGATCCAGCGGGCGAGTTCGGTGTGGCCCGCGGGGGCGACCGAATACACCTTCTTGTCGGGTTTTCCCTGCTGAGCGACCGATTCCACGGTCACCCAGCCGGAATCCTCCATACGCTTGAGCACCCGGTAGATCTGCTGGTGGGTAGCGCTCCAGAAGTAGCCGATCGACTTGTCGAATCGGCGGGCGAGCTCGTAGCCCGAGCCGGCCCGTTCGCTGAGCGAGACCAGCAGCGCGTGCTCCAGTGCCATGCGACGAGGGTATCCGGAACGCTCGGTACTATGCAACCAGGTTCATATGAAATGACGGCGTGCCGAAACGCCGATGTGCCCTGCCGGGAGTCGCGATCCCCATTACGCTTCGGCCATGACCGAGGTGAACGCGGCCGAGACCGTCGGCGAGGCGGCCGGACGCGGGCAGGTAGTGGCGTGGGGATTGTGGGACTGGGGGTCCTCGGCGTTCCAGGCCGTCACGCTGACCTTCGTGGTCTCGGTGTATCTCACCGACAAGGTCGGCGACGACCTGCCCGGCGACACCCCGGCCAGTGCCTGGCTGGGCTGGGCGCTCGCGGCGGCGGGGCTGGTCGTCGCGCTGACGGCGCCGGTCTGCGGGCAGTACTTCGACGCGGTCGGCTCACGCAAGCGGGCCCTGGCGACCCTCACGGCGCTCACCGTCGGCGCGATGTCGCTGATGTTCTTCGTTCACGACGACTATCACGATCTGTGGCTCGGACTGGCGCTGCTGGCCTTCGCCTCGGCCGTGTTCGAGCTGGCCGGCGTGCCCTACAACGCCATGATGCGGCAGGTCTCGACCCCGGCCACGGTCGGGCGGGTGTCCGGATTCGGTTGGGCGATGGGCTATTTCGGCGGCATCGTGCTGCTGCTGATCTGCTACGTGGGCTTCCTGGCCGGCGACGGCGACACCCGCGGCGTGCTCGGGATGCCCACCGATCAGGGCCTCAACGTGCGCCTGGCCATCGTGCTGGCGGCGGTCTGGTTCACCGTCTTCGCGCTGCCGGTGCTGTTCGCGGTGCCCGAACTGCCGCGCACCACCGCCGACCCCGGCGCGGCGCGGGCCGGGGTCCTCGGTTCCTACCGCGTGCTGTGGCGTGATGTGCGCGAACTGTGGGCCCAGGACCGGCACACGGTGTGGTTCCTGCTCGCCAGCGCCGTCTTCCGGGACGGGCTCGCCGGAGTGTTCACCTTCGGCGCGGTGCTCGCGGTGCAGGTGTACGGCTTCGCCGACGCCGACGTGCTGCTGTTCGGCATCGCCGCCAATGTCGTTGCGGGTGCCGCGGCGATCGCGGCGGGCCGGTTCGACGACTCGCTCGGGCCCAAGCGGGTCATCGTGGCCTCGCTGATCGGCATGCTCGCGTGCGGACTGGTGCTGCTGGTGGTCTCGGGTCCGCTGATGTTCTGGATCTTCGGGCTCGCGCTCACCGTGTTCGTCGGGCCCGCGCAGGCTTCGGCGCGTTCGTTCCTGGCGCGCCTGGCGCCGCCGGGGCGTGAGGGTCAGATGTTCGGGCTGTACACCACGACCGGGCGGGCGGTCTCGTTCCTCGCGCCGGCGCTGTTCGGGGTGTTCGTCTCGGTGTTCCACAGCGACCGGGCCGGGATCGCCGGCCTGCTCGTCGTCCTGGCGGCCGGCCTGCTCGTGTTGCTGCCGGTGCGCGCGCCCGCGTCCGCGGTGGCCGCAACCTAGTGGTTGTTCACCAGATCGGGGCGGCCCCCGTTGTGTGTACGCCCGTACTCTGAAATTCCGGCTGTGCGGCATGTGGGGTGTGTTACACCATGGACCGCATGCGGCCACAGCACCGGAAACATCCCTCAGTCAGCGGGTTTGGGAACCCAGCCGCCGATGCCCAGCGCGATCAGGCGCATCTGCATGACGGTGCGCTCGACCACCGCCGACTCCTCGCGCGGTGTCGCCGCGACATAGGCGGCGATGCCGTCGGTGACCGTGGTGACCAATAGGTCCGCCGCGATCTCGAGCTCGGTGGTGCTCCAGTTGTCCAGCGCGCGCAGCCGGGACAGATCGGCCACGATCTCGCGCACGATCAGCTGCATCTCCATCGCGATGGCCTGGCGCAGCGGGGCAGGCCCGCCGTGGCGTTCGCGGATGAGGAAGCCGAACAGGGCGCGCTTGGCCCCCACCTGCTCGAACACGAACCGCACGGTGTCGGCCAGGTGTGCGTCCGGCTTGCGTCTGACCTCGCGCAATGCCAGGCGCAGCGCCGTCACGCCCTCGTCGACCAGCGTGGCGCCGAGATCGTCGAGCGAGGCGAAATGGCGATAGAACGCGGTCGGCACGATGCCGGCCGAGCGGGCGATCTCCCGCAGGCTCAATGCCGCGAATCCGCGGTCGGCGGCCAGCGTCAGGGTGCCTTCGAGGAGGGCCGCACGGGTGTGCGCCTTGCGCTCGTTGCGGGTTCCTGCCTGCTCAGTCACATCGGTGAGCATACATCCGTTCACCATAGTCGCTTCCCTGGATATGTTGCCCGCCTCACATCTTTGCCGGTTGACAGCGGGCTGGGTCCATCCGGCACACTAGTGAGTGTACAGGCGTGCACTGAAATGTGAATCGCATGCCGAAGGACTTCCGCAGAGGGGTAAGACGCATGGTGGGACTGATCGACCTGGTGCAGACGTTGACGACGCCGCATCCGCTGGACCGGTACCTGGAGCTCGTCTCTCCCGCGCTCACCGCACGGGAACTGCGCGCCGAGATCACCCACGTCTCGCGTGCGGTGCCGGGCTCGGTGACGCTCACCCTGCGCGCCTCCCGGCAGTGGCGTGGCCACAGCGCCGGTCAGTACGTGCAGATCGGCGTCTCGATCAACGGCGTGCGGCACACCCGCTGCTACTCGCCGATCGATCCGGAGAGCCGCGGCGACCGCTTCCTCCAGCTGACGGTGAAGGCGCACCCGGGCGGGCTGGTCTCGAACTACCTGCACGACCACGCCGAGCCCGGCATGGTCGTCGACCTGGCGCCCGCCGCCGGCGTCTTCGCCCTGCCCGAGCGGCGCCCGGACCGGGTGCTGCTGGTCAGCGGCGGCAGCGGCATCACCCCGGTGCTGTCGATGTTGCGTACGCTCGATGCGGAGGGCTTCACCGGTGAAGTCACCTTCCTGCACTACGCGCGTCAGCCCGAGATGGTGCCGCACCGGGCCGAGCTGACCGCGATCGCCAACCGCCGTCCCAACTTCCGGGTCGAGTACCGCTACCCGGTCGAGCCCGGCACTGTCATCGATGGGGAAACCTCCACCGGCAGTGGGTTCTTCGACTACGACGAGCTCGAGCGCGTCGCGCCCTGGTTCGCCGACGCGCAGACCTTCGTCTGTGGTCCGCCGCCGCTGATGCGGGCCGTGCAGACGATCTTCGAGGCCGAGGGTCTCGCCGATCGGGTGCACAGCGAGGAGTTCACCCTCACCACCGTCCCGGCCGACCCGGCCGAGGCCACCGGCACCATCACCTTCTCCGGCAGCGACGTCGCTGCCGACAACACCGGAGCATCGCTGCTCGAGCAGGCCGAATCGGCCGGACTGACCCCGGAATACGGCTGCCGCATGGGGATCTGCTTCTCCTGCACCGCCACCAAGGTCTCCGGTTGCACCCGCAACCTGCGCACCGGCGAGCTCGACGCCGATCCCGACAAGCAGATCCAGATCTGCGTGAACACGGCCGTCGGCGACGTCGACATCGCCCTCTAGATCACCGAGAAATCAACCAAGGGGAGATACAGCCATGACGATCCTCACCGAAGGCAAAGACGGCCCGGTCATCCTGACCCCGGAGCAGGTCGAGGAGCTCGGCCAGGCGCTCGACGACCTGCGCGCCCGCGTCGAAGCCGATCTCGGCGAACGCGACCGCGACTACATCTACAAGATCATCAAGACCCAGCGCGGCTTCGAGATCGCCGGCCGCGGGCTGATGTACCTGGGCTTCCTGCCGCCGTTCTGGCTGGCGGGCGTGGCGGCGCTCGGTGTGTCGAAGATCCTCGACAACATGGAGATCGGCCACAACGTCATGCACGGTCAGTACGACTGGATGCGTGAGCGCGGCATCAACTCCCGCGAATTCGACTGGGACACGGTCTGCCCGGCCGACCAGTGGAAGCACTCGCACAACTACATGCACCACACCTACACCAACGTCCACGACATGGACCGCGACATCGGGTACGGCATCCTGCGCATCGACGAGGGTCAGAAGTGGAACCCCTACTACCTGGGCAACCCGATCTACGCCTTCCTGCTGATGGTGCTGTTCGAGTGGGGCGTGATGGTGCACGACCTCGAGGCCGACAACATCATCAAGGGCAAGCGCAAGTGGTCCGACCTCAAGCCGCTGCTCAAGGGGCAGGGCAAGAAGGCGAGCAAGCAGGTCCTCAAGGACTATGTGGTCTTCCCCGCGCTGACCGGCCCGCTGTTCCTGCACACCCTGGCCGGCAACGCCGCGGCCAACCTGGTGCGCAACCTGTGGACCTTCTCGATCATCTTCTGCGGTCACTTCCCGGCGGGCGTGCAGACGTTCACCAAGGAGGAGACCGAGGTCGAGACCCGCGGTGAATGGTACGTCCGGCAGATGCTCGGCTCGGCCAATATCAAGGGCTCCAAGCTGTTCCACATCATGTCGGGCAACCTGTCGCACCAGATCGAGCACCACCTGTTCCCGGACATCCCGGCCAACCGGTACCCGGAAATGGCGCCCGAGGTGAAGGCGCTGGCCGAGAAGTACGGCCTGCCCTACAACACCGGCCGCTTCTCCAAGCAGATCGGCTCGGTCTGGGCCAAGATCTTCCTGCTGGCGTTGCCGGATCGCTTGGTCAAGAGGACGCCGACGCCCGGTGTTATCGTTGTGCGTAATCGGAAGGCAACCGAAGTGGGCGTGTAAATGGTCGGCAAATTCGAAAGCAACAAAGATCTTGTCCAGGAATTGACGTCCTCCGGTGCCCGGCATGTCGGCAATATCGCCACGCTGATCACCGGGGCGGTCGCCGAGGTCGCGCGCGAGATCGGTGAGTTCATCACCGACGCGATCGAGATGAACGAGGCCGCCGCGGCGGCCCGCCGGGATGCCGAGCAGCAGGTCGACGCCGAGCGGGCCTACCCGGAGTTCGTCGAGGCCGACGTCGAGGACGTGGACGGCGGTGTCGCAGAACCCGTCGAGGTCGACACCGAGGTCACCGAGCCGGTTCCCGGCGACAAAGCCTGATCGTCACCACACCGGCAACCGCCTGCGGTGTTCGGTGACATCGGTGATCAGATCCCGGTAGCCGTCGGTCAATTCAGCCAGCCGGCACCAGTGCAGATGGGTGCGCGCCTCCCACTGCCGCTGGGTCGTCTTCTCGATCGGATCGCCGCCCAGCGCCCGCTGGGCGGCGATCCATTTCGCTGCCATCCGGTCGATCACCGCGCCGAGGGTCTCGGTGTGCAGCGAGGCGCCCGCCCGGTGCGCCACATTGGCCGCGACCCAGTCGTCGATGCGGGCGATGAGGGTGGCGCGGTCGCCGTCGATCTGATCGATCAATTTGCCGCAGGCCGCGATCCGGCCGCTGGTGGCCTCCGGCGCGCGAGCCGCCTCGATCGCCTGGTGTCTGCGGTCGTGGCAGCGAGCCAGCCGAGTGGCCGCGTCGAGGACGCGGTGCCGCATCGGGTCGGAGCCGGGGGGTTCCAGGAAGGCCCGCAACAGCGCCGAGGGTGGCGGGAATTGCGTGGCATCCACACGATGACCGGGATCGAACGGCATGGTGCACGCCCCTGAATACGCTGAATTCATGCTTGGATACGCCAGAGCCGGGGAGGATTCGGGGGAGGTGCACTCCCCGGCACCGGCGTAGCCCCGCCCGGGCGTCGACGAATATCCGCGACGCTGCGGCGAGGAAGACGACCCGGGGAAAATCGGGACAACACCAGGAAAGCGCGATTCGGCGCGACCGCGCAATAGTATGGTGTACAAATCGCCTGGTCTGCGGAAATTGTTATGCACCGTTACGGCGGGGTCACCACGCGACTTCTCCTGTGTTACTCATCCGCACATTTCCGGCAATCGGATCGGCGGTACCCGCCGCGGACGGCACCGCATGCACTAACCTCGATAAATGTGCCGGCCTATGTGTCCTCACCCGAACTGACCTTCGGGTTCCTGTTCGCGCTGGAAGACCCGCAGCGAATCGCCGACGTCGTGCGCGACCTCATGGAGCGCCGCGCCGTCTCGGTGTTCCGGCTCGCGCGCCTGTCCGACGACGACGGCCCACCCGAGCGCTACGTGGTGAACTGGGCTGCGATACCGCAGATCTCGATCACCACCAGCGCGCCCGAGCCCGACGATCTCCTGGCGCAGCGGATCATGCTGGTCAACGCCTTCCTCGGGGAGAACGGCGAGGTCAGCCTGTACTCCGGCACGCCGAACGCGCCGAGCTGACTCAGCGCGCCGACTCGTAGATCCGGCGGACCACGTCCTCGATGCCCGGCTCCTCGATCGATAAGTCGCGCACCTGCGCCCGGTCCGACACCGCGGCCAGTAAAGCCGCCGCCGTGGTGTGCTCGGCGTCGAAGGCCAGCCGCTGGCGCATGCCGCCCGCCTCGCTGGACAGCAGCTGGGCGCCGCACGGCAGATCGTCGAGATCCGGCGTGGGCGCGGCCAAGTCGACCACCAGCACCCGGCGCGCGCCGACGGTGGCGCCGAGCCCGGCCAGTGAACCGTCGTACACCAGCCTGCCGTGATCGACCACCAGGACGCGGTCGCAGAGCCGCTCGATATCGCCCATGTCGTGCGTGGTGAGCAGCAGCGTGGTGCCGCGTTCGATCCGCTCGGCTCGCAGGAACTCGCGTAGTCGCTGCTTGGACAGCACGTCCAGGCCGATCGTCGGCTCGTCCAGGATCACCAGTTCCGGCGAATGCAGCAGCGCGGCGGCCACTTCCGCGCGCATGCGCTGGCCGAGCGAGAGCTGGCGCACCGGCGTGTCGAGGGTGTCGGCCATCTCGAGCTGCTCGACCAGTTCGTGGGTGCGCTTGTCGGCGATGTCGGGATCGAGGCGATGGATGGCCGCCAGGATCGAGAACGACTCGTGCAGCGGCAGATCCCACCACAGCTGCGAGCGCTGCCCGAACACGACGCCGATCCGCGCGGCCAGTTCCCTGCGCTGGCGCACCGGTTCCAGGCCGCAGGTGCGCACGCTGCCGGTGGTCGGTACCAGGATGCCGGTGAGCATCTTGATCGTCGTCGACTTGCCCGCGCCGTTGGCGCCGATGTAGCCGACCGCGGAACCGCGTTCGATCCGGAAGCTCATCCGGTCGACCGCGGTGATGGTGTCCCGGTGTCTGCGCCAGCGGCTGCCGTTCTTGCGGTAGACCGTGAACTGCCGGGTGAGGTCGTCGATGTCGATGATCGGCTCCGCAGAGCTGTGCTCGTCCATCGTTATCCCCCTCCTCCCTGATAGTGCCTCGTTCCGATCCGCCACGCTGCGAAGGCCAGTAACCACACCCATGCCGCCGCCACCGGTGTCAACCAGGCCGACCACGCGGGCAACAGCGGCGGTCCGGGGAGACCCAGCAGCGCTATCGTCGGCACGTAGGCGGTGAACGCGACGGGAATCGCGAACCCGAACAACAGCTTCAGCGGCGCGGGGAACACCGAAGCGGGCTGCATCGCGGCGAAGGATCCGCCGTAGGTGAAGCTGTTGGTGAGCTCGGCGCCGTCTATCAGGAAGAACTGTAGTCCCGCTGCGCATACGAAAAGGCCACAGAACAGGGCAATTCCACTGATCAGGGTGATCACGATCAAGGTAACCGGGGCGATGCCCCAGTCGATTTCGTTGCGCCACAACCCCACCCCGAGCACGATCACCGCAACTGCGGCGCGCGCGAGCCTGCGCAGTGAGATGTCGCTGGTGATCAATTGCAGCAGCAGCGGTTGCGGGCGCAGGTGATAGGCGTCCAGAGTGCCCATCCTGATCATCGCGGGCAGCGAGTCCAGATGCCCGACCAGCACCTGGGCCAGCGCGAACGAGGTGTTGGACAGCCCGAACAGCAGCAGCGCCGCGTTGGTGTCCAGGCCGCCGAGCGTGCCGACGTTGTGGAAGATGACCCACACCTCGGCGAACTCGACCAGGCCGATCAGGAAGGCGCTGAACACCTCGGTGGCGAACGAGAGCCGGTACACCTGCTGTGCTTTCACACGCGAACGCAATACTGCGAGATAGGGGGTGAACCAGGTCCCGGCCACGATGCGCGCGGAATCCGGTTCAGCCACCCTGTACCTCCAACCTGCGTTGTCCCGCACGCAGCAACACCCTGCCGAGCAGTCCGATCACCAGCACCCAGAAGCCTTGCGCCGCAACGGTGAGCAAGGCGTCCATCCCGGCGACCCGCCCGGACAGCGTATCGATCGGTGACTGGAGGATGGAGGGAAACGGGGTAGCCAGCGCGATCGTCCGCAACCAATCGGGAAACATGTGGACCGGGACGAAGAGCCCGGCCAGGAAAGTACCGACGATCTGATACAGCACCCGGATGCCGCGGATCTCCACCACCCAGAAACCGATCAGCGCGACCGCGAACAGACACAGGAACGACAGTGCCACCGCCAGTAGCACGCTGATCAGGCCGAGCAGGTAGGCCACCGGCGTCGTCGGCATCGACAGCCCGAAGGTCGCGGCGCCGATGACGATGCTCGGCACCCCGCGCGGCAGGAACGTGCAGGCGGCCCGGCCCATGTCGGTGGCCAGATAGCTCAGCTGGACGTCGACCGGGCGCAGGAAATCGATCGCGACGTCACCGGACTTGATCCGGTCCACCAGGTCGATCGGTGGTCCCATGAACTGCGTCGCGCCGAGCAGGGCCTGCGACAGCCACACGTAGGCGCCGATGGTGCCCTCGTCGTAGCCGCCGAAATCGCCCGCCGCGCGGACGGCGGCCACCATCACCGCCGCCCGGACGAAACCGAACACGCAGTTGGTGAACAGCCCGGCGAACATCGCCAGTTTGTATTGGGCCTGGCGCTTGAACCCGGCCCGCGCCAGCTTCCAATACACCCCGAACGTGCTCGGCGTGCGGCGACGGAACACGCAACGGCGCATCGCGAGGGCAACTCGGCCGTCCCCCTCCGCATCGCCCCGCACAATCAGTCAACTCTAGGCGGCCCCACCGTGATCCGGACGAAAACGCCCGCGATCGTCACTGCTCAGCGCAGTGGCACCCCGACGTCGCTGCCGCCCTCGGGGGTGAGCCGCGTGTTCACCTTCACCAGCGCGGGCGCCGGGACGAAACCGCCCGCGAACAGGGCCTCGCCCTGGCGGAACCACGGGGAGCGGTCGAGCAGGGCCGACGGCGCGTAGCCGAAGTAGGTGCCGAGCTCGGCGAGGTCGACCGGGGAAGTCATCTTCATCAGCGCGAGATTGTCGCACTGGGAGATGATGCCGGGGTGGACCTTCGACGGACGCTGCGTCGACAACAGCAGCCACAGCCCGAATTTACGTCCCTCGGCGGCGATCTGGATCAGTCGCTCGCGCACCGCGATCGCGATCGGTGAATCCTGGCGGGGCGAGGCCAGATTGTGCGCCTCGTCGATGACGAGCAGGATCGGGCGCCGCTCTTCGCGGCGCGCCCACAGGTCGTCGAGCAGGGCCAGCGCGACCACGAGTTGCTGTGCGGCGGTGGAGAATCCGCCCAGGTCGAGGACGGTCGCGTCGGGCCGTTCGTCGACGACCTCGGTGACCGCGCGGTCGGCGCGGGCCCACACCTCCCACTCGTGCAGCCCCAGGTTCTCGATGCGCATCGCCAGCCGCCGCTGAGCCGTCGATGCCGACTTGCGCAAGGTGGGCAGGGTGACATCGAGTTCGGCGGCGGCGAGCTCGTCGGCGAGGTGGATCAGCTCGTTGAATTCCTCGCGGTCGGCGATCGGATCGATCCGCAGGATCGCGGCCTTGGAACTCAGCGGCAGCGCGGTGAACCGAGCCCGCAGCGGCTGCGCGGAATGCGGGCGCAGCACCCGGATGTCGCGTTCGCGCAACGCGTCCGCGGTGGGGCCGGTGGCGCCGGGGGAGACCTCGCCGAGCCGGACGAAATCGGAATTGGGGTCGAAGATCACCACCGGCAACGCGGTGTGCGCGATGACCTGCTCGAGCACGACCCCGAGCGCGTAGGTCTTGCCGGATCCGCTCTGCCCGCACCAGAAGGTGTGCCGGTTGAATCGCTTGGGCAGCAGCCGGGCCGGACCGCCCGGCGGGGTGAGGTTCACCCCGACATCGAGCAGCGCGCCGGTCGTGTCGTGCAGTGTCTGGACGGTCTCGGCGTCGACCAGTTCGACCGTGCCGTCGGTGAACGCGTAGCCCGCGCGCACGTCGATGCCGTCGTCGTTGAGCTCGCCGATCAGCCGGCCACGCAGCCGAACCGGGGTCGTCTCCGACCGCTCCTCGACGAGGACGAGCTGTCGGCGCTCGGCCGCGACGATCACGGCCAGCGAACCGGCGACCAGCGCGCTGTCGGTGGCGTCGGCGACGACGAACGAGCGGCCGTCGTCGGACCGCGCACTGGGCTGGCTACTGTTCGGCACCCAGCCATCTTCTCACCACATTCCACGAACGAGGCCGGATAGCTAAGGGACGGCTATCCCGTCGAGTCAGTGCTCCGGGAAGCCGGTGGCGAACAGGATCGCAATGATCACGGAGCTGACCACGGAAATGGCGAGAATGATCCACATGAGGGGGAAGGGTACCCGTACCCGGGCGTGTCGCTGTCATCGCACCGGCGTGGGCGAGGTACCGAGGCCGTCTCGATGCCGGTCCGCCGGTGCGCCCGCTGAATCGCTGCATGGTTGCTGATGTCCGACTCGGCAACTGTTCGGTGTCGATTTCGTTGTGCGTCCGAGCAGCGGTATACCGTGCAGTGTCCGGTTCATATGCAGGTGTGGGCAGAGGAGCGGAAGGGGCTGGCTGTGGCGTTGGTCGGGAGATCATGGGGTTCGCTGGGAGGAAGCCGCCGCGCCGTACGGGTGCGGACGCGGCGGCCGCTGCGGGTGGTCGAGCTGGTCACCGGCGCGTTGCTGCTCAGCGCCGCCGCGGGGGGAATGGCCGGGCCGGTGGCGGCGGCGGTGCTGATCTATCGCAGCGGTGCGGGGCGCGAGGGCACGGCCGTGACGGTGTCGCTCGGGCTGGCGATCGGCGCGGTGGTGGTGACCCTCGCCGCCGCGATGGCGCTGTTCGCGCGGGCATGGCGGCGCGTCCATCTGCGCAGGCCCGCGTCGGCCTCGGCCGCTGCCGACCGGTGGTTCCCCGTTCCCACGGTCGAGCGGATGCGGTTGCCCGCGCCCGGCGTCGCCGTCGGCGGCGCGCGCTGATCGTGCCCGTCGGCCCCGGTGACCGGGCGGTCGGCTGTTCGCCCTGTTGAGGGCATTGGCACCGCCGCGTCGTCGGCGGACACTGGAGGAATGGTTGACAGGGAGCAGCGCACGCCGTTCTACGGGGTGGTGATGATTCTCGCGGCGCTCGGTGCGTCGATGGCGGTCAGTTACTACGGTCCGACGTGGATACGCGTCACGGTCTACGTCCTCACGGCGATCATCGTCGTGGTTGGCGGCGTCATGACGTTCCGGGACTACTCGCACTGAGACCGCGTGCGGACTGGTCGCCCCGGTGGCTCAGGGGCGGCCCACCGGCACGTGGACAGCTCAGTGCTCGCAGTCGTTGTGGGCGGGCGGGCTGTAGGTGACGGCGCCGCACGCCAGGCAGGTGTGGACCCGGTGATGGCCGCCGATCCGTCGGCACGGCATCGCGACGACCAGCGCGCGCCCGGCCCCGAGCCGGTGCCCGTTCGGGCAGAAGCGCGGCGACGGTTCGGTCCATACGCCGGCACGCAGATAGGGCCGGATGGATTCGCACATACGTTCGATTATCCACATCGAGAGCGTCGGCGCGACCGTGGCGGGTGCCCGCGTTCACGCGTTCGGCGACGCGTCGATCTGCTCACGCAGAATATCGCCGTGACCCGCGTGCCGGGCGAACTCCTGGATCATCGCCAATAGCGTCCACCGCATGCTCACCTCGCCCTCGCGAGGATTCACCTTCGTGTCGTCGAGGTCGAAGCGGGATGCGATCTCCCGTGACCGCCCGCTCGCCCGCTCGAACTCGGCGATGACCTCGGCCAGCGACTCGTCCTCGCCCACCGTGAAGGTGCCCTCGTCACGGCGCGAGTATCCGTCGCAGTCGGCTTCGTCCAGTCCCGCCCAGAACCGCTGGAACCAGATCCGCTCGGCCGCGGCCGCGTGCTTGATCAACGAGATAGGCGTCGTCAGCGAGGGCACGAGTCGCCGGCGGGCATCGGCCTCGGACAGACCGCGCGCGGTCGCGATGAGCGCGGCGCGATTGCGGTCGAGCAGGTCCTCGATGATCGCGCGCTCGGTACCGGCGGTAATTCCGTTGGTGCTCATGAGATTTCGCTCCCTTCGGGGTGGGTATTCGGGATCCGCGTCGGTCGTGAAGAGCGCGCGGTGGCACGACGAACGTTGTGGGGGATCGGCTGAACAGCCGGAATGGGGAAGAAAGAAGGATGGTGATCCGCTGGACGCGGGAATCCCTGCCCGGCGCGGATGGCGCCCTGGGCCATGTGCGGCCCTGACCTGGAATACATGCAGGTCAGGGCCGATCTGCGCCCCCGGCAGGAATCGAACCTGCGACCTAGGGATTAGAAGGCCCTTGCTCTATCCAACTGAGCTACGGAGGCAGTGGCATCCACCTTGGCCGAACTCGGCGCCGGTGTCCAGCGCGAAAAGTATAGCGACCGACCAGCAGGAGTGCTGGGGTCGTCGGCAGCGATGCCCCATCGGGTCGGCCCGGGGCAGGTCGAACTACCCTCGTTGTCATGTCGTTATCGCAGCACCCCTCCGCTGGACCCGCCGTGGACGGCGCGCCACCGGTGGAAGCGGGTCGGGCTGCGCCGACAGGCAACAGCGCGACGTTCGGGGTGCTGAGCGTCGTCGCCGGGGCGATGGCCGCGGTCGTCGCGGCGATCGTGGTCGGGTTGTCGGCGGCGCAGGCCCTCAGTCTGCTGGGTATACCCGATCCGGGGCCGTTGACAACATATGGCTTGCCCGCGCTGCGGGCGGTGGCCGATCTGGCCGCCGCGATGACCGTCGGCTCGCTGTTGTTCGCCGCGTTCCTGCTGCCGCCCCGCGACAGCGGACTACTCGAGGCCGGCGGCTACCGCGCGGTGCGCCGGGCCGCCGACGCCGCGCTGGTCTGGGCGGGCTGCGCGGCGCTGCTGGTGCCACTGACTGTCTCGGATACGACCGGGCAGCCGGTCGGTGACATCTGGCGGCCCGAGGTGCTGTGGCCGGTGATCGCCCAGGTCGAGGTCGCCGGTGCCTGGCGCACCACGACGCTGTTCGCGCTGATCGTCGCCATCGGGTGTCGCCTGGCGCTGCGCTGGGGCTGGACGCCGCTGCTGCTGGCCGGCTCGCTGATCACCATGATGCCGCTCGCGCTGACCGGGCACTCGTCCTCCGGCGGTGCCCACGATGTGGCCACCAACTCGCTGATCCTGCACATGGTGGCGGCCGCGGTCTGGGTCGGCGGTCTGATCGCGGTGCTCGCGCACGCGCTGCGCGGAGGCGCGGGGACCGATGTCGCTGCCCGGCGGTTCTCGGTCGCCGCGACCATCGCGTTCGTGGTGATCGGCCTCAGCGGCGTGGTCAACGCCTGGGTCCGGCTGCCCGCGTCGGAGCTGTTCGGCACGACCTACGGCAAGCTGGTGCTGGCCAAGGCGGCGGCGCTGCTCGTCCTCGGTGTGCTCGGCTACCTGCAGCGCCGGGCCGCGCTGCCCGCGCTCGCCGCCGATCCGCGCGACCGCCGGGCGCTGATCCGCTTCGCCGGGGTGGAGATGCTGATCTTCGCGGCCACCATCGGCCTGGCCGTCGGCCTCGGGCGCACCCCGCCCCCGCCGCCCACCTCGATCCCGACGCCGGTGGAGGTCGAGCTCGGCTACACCCTGGCCGGGCCGCCGACCGTGGGCAGACTGCTGTTCGACTGGCGCTTCGACCTGATCTTCGGGACCCTCGCGATCGTGCTCGCCGCGCTCTACCTGCTCGGCGTGTATCGCCTGCGCAAGCGCGGCGACGCCTGGCCGGTCGGGCGGACCATCGCCTGGTGCAGCGGCTGTCTGGTGCTGCTGCTGGCCACGTCCTCGGGAGTCGGCCGGTACGCGCCGGCGATGTTCAGCGTGCACATGGGCGCGCACATGGCGTTGTCGATGCTGGCGCCGATCCTGCTCGCCCTCGGTGGCGCGGTGACGCTGGCGTTGCGCGCGCTGCCGCCCGCCGGGCGCGAGGGCGTGCCGGGTCCGCGCGAGTGGATCCTGGCCGCCGTGCACAACCCGGTCTCGCGGTTCCTGACCCAGCCGGTCGTGGCGTCGATCATCTTCGTCGCCGGGTTCTACGCGCTGTACCTGGGCGGGATCTTCGACACCTACGTCGACTCGCACGCCGCGCACCTGATGATGAACGCGCACTTCCTGCTCAGCGGCTACCTGTTCTACTGGGTGGTGATCGGCATCGATCCCAAGCCGCGCGAGGTGGCGCCGCTGACCAAGCTCGCGATGGTGTTCGGCACGCTGCCGTTCCACGCGTTCTTCGGCATCGCGCTGATGAGCATGAACACCGTGCTCGGCGGCTGGTTCTACCGCACCCTCGGCCTCGGCTGGAACATCGACCTGCTCGCCGATCAGCGCAACGGCGGCAGTTTCGCCTGGGCCAGTGGTGAGGTGCCGCTGGTCGTGGTGATGCTGGCGCTGCTGATCCAGTGGTCGCGCAGCGATCAGCGGCTGGCCAAGCGCACCGACCGCGCCGCCGACCGCGACAACGACGCCGAGCTCACCGCCTACAACGCGATGTACGCCGAGCTGGCGCGTCGCGACGGCGAGGTGCGTCAGTGAATGGATGCGGTGCGCCCATGAGTGGGTCGATACATCGCACCGAACCGCATCGTGTGCTGCGCACGGAGGTGCGGGCGGCGCGACGCAGGCTGTCGGGCCGGGTGCGCAAGACCCCGGTGTTCCATACCACCGTCGACGGCCCCGACGGCCCCGTGCCGGTCTCTCTGAAACTGGAATTCCTCCAGCACGGTGGCACCTTCAAGGTGCGTGGCGCGCTCAACGCGCTGCTGGCCGCGGGCAAGGATGTCGATCATGTCGTCGTCGCCTCCGGCGGCAATGCCGGGATCGCGGTCGCGCTGGCCGCCGCGCAGCTGGGCAAGGCCTGCACGGTGGTGGTGCCGGAGTCGGCGCCGCACACCAAGGTCGCCGCGATGTGGGCGCACGGCGCCGAGGTGCTCTGGCACGGCACGAGCTACGCCGAAGCGCAGCTGCGGGCCGTGACATTGGCCGCCGAACGCGGTGCGCAACACCTGCACGCCTACGACATGCCCGCCGTCGTGGCGGGAGCCGGGGTGATCGGCCTCGAACTGGAAGAACAGGTGCGCGGGCGGCCGCCGGTGCTGGCCGCGATCGGTGGCGGCGGGCTGATCGCCGGCCTCGGTGCCGCGCTGGGCAGACGCAGGCAGATCGTCGGCGTCGAGTCCGAGCACACGCCTGCGCTGTCGGCCGCGCTGGCCGCGGGCAGGCCGGTCGACATCGACGCGCAGTCCAGGGCCACCGAGTTGCTGTGCGCGACCAGGGTGGGCGAGATCGCCTTCGACATCGCGCGCAGGCACCGCATGCCCGCCCTGTCGGTCGCCGACGACGCGATCACCGCGGCCAGGGAGTACCTGTGGCGCGAATTCCGCGTCGTCGTCGAGCTGGAGGGCGCCGCCGCGCTGGCCGCGGTGCAGAGCGGCGTCTATCGTCCGGACCCGGGCGTGCGCCCGATCGTCGTCCTGTGCGGGGCGAACACCGAACTCCCCGTGCTCTGACACAGGAGATATCCACAACCGTCGAGGTTGTCCCCAGTTGCGTCCGCGTCCGACCGTTCGGCCGACGGTGAGTCCATCCTGGGGAAGTCAGCACAACAGCGACCGAGCGGGGGCGGATTCGATGTACGAGGCACAGGCGACGGTGATCGGCACAGTGGTGACCCATCCGGTCCGGCGTGATCTCGCCAACGGCGAACAGGTGGTGACCTTCCGAATGGCGAGTAATGCGCGCCGGTTCGACGCCGCGGCCGGGGGATGGGTGGACAACGGCACGTATCGCGGCAAGGACGGCACCGAGCGTCGGGATCTGGAGATGCGCGCGGTCGCGGTCGGCCCTGATCTGGGACGGTGCAGCGCGTCGGTGGTGCGGCGATCCGATGCGGCCCGCTCCGCGTCGCACACCGTGCGGAATATTTCGGACCGGCGCGGCGCTGTACCACCGATCCCCGCGCAGGACGCGGCCGAGTATGCGCCGACGGTACCGACTGCCGTAGCCTCTACGACCGCGGCGGATTCCCTCCCGGCGCGATCGCCGGTTGCGGTGCCGATCTCCGGTACGCCCGAGCGGGTCGACGCCTGAGGGTCGCATCCGCGGCACCGGCCCGCTCCGCATCTCACCCCCGTTACCCGCACCGATAGGCTTCCATATATGGCTGAGTTCATTTACCAGATGATCAAGGTTCGCAAGGCGCACGGCGACAAGGTCATTCTCGACGACGTGACGCTGAACTTCCTGCCCGGCGCCAAGATCGGTGTGGTCGGCCCGAACGGCGCGGGTAAGTCGTCCGTGCTGAAGATCATGGCGGGGCTGGACCGGCCGAACAACGGCGAGGCGTTCCTCGCGCCCGGCGCCACTGTGGGCATCCTCATGCAGGAGCCGCCGCTCAACGAGGAGAAGACCGTCCGCGGCAACGTGGAGGAGGGCCTCGGCGAGGTCAAGGTGAAGCTGGATCGCTTCAACGAGATCGCCGAACTGATGGCCACCGACTACTCCGACGAGCTCATGGACGAGATGGGCAAGCTGCAGGAGTTCCTCGACCACGCCGACGCGTGGGATGTGGATTCCCAGCTCGAGCAGGCCATGGACGCGCTGCGCTGCCCGCCGCCGGACGAGCCGGTCACCAACCTCTCCGGTGGTGAGCGCCGCCGCGTCGCGCTGTGCAAGCTGCTGCTGAGCAAGCCCGACCTGCTGCTGCTCGACGAGCCGACCAACCACCTCGACGCCGAGAGCGTGCTGTGGCTCGAGCAGCACCTGGCCGCCTACCCGGGCGCCGTGCTGGCCGTCACCCACGACCGGTACTTCCTCGACAACGTCGCCGAGTGGATCCTCGAGCTCGACCGCGGCCGCGCCTACCCGTACGAGGGCAACTACTCCACCTACCTGGAGAAGAAGGCCCAGCGGCTCGAGGTCCAGGGCAAAAAGGACCAGAAGCTGCAGAAGCGCCTCAAGGAGGAGCTGGCCTGGGTGCGCTCCGGCGCCAAGGCCCGGCAGGCCAAGAACAAGGCCCGCCTCGGTCGCTACGAGGAGATGGCCGCGGAAGCCGAGAAGCACCGCAAGTTGGATTTCGAGGAGATCCAGATCCCCGCGGGTCCGCGCCTGGGCGACATCGTGGTCAACGTCTCGCACCTGGACAAGGGCTTCGGCGATCGTCAGCTGATCAAGGACCTGTCCTTCACGCTGCCGCGCAACGGCATCGTCGGCGTGATCGGCCCCAACGGTGTCGGTAAGACCACGCTGTTCAAGACCATCGTCGGACTGGAGGCGCCGGACAGCGGCGAGGTGAAGGTCGGCGAGACGGTCAAGCTCAGCTACGTCGACCAGAACCGCGCGGGCATCGACCCGAACAAGAACGTCTGGCAGGTCGTCTCCGACGGGCTCGACTTCATCGAGGTCGGCAACCAGGAGATGCCTTCGCGCGCCTACGTCAGCGCGTTCGGCTTCAAGGGCCCGGACCAGCAGAAGCCGGCCGGGGTGCTCTCCGGTGGTGAGCGCAACCGCCTGAACCTCGCACTGACCCTCAAGCAGGGCGGCAACCTGATCCTGCTCGACGAGCCGACCAACGACCTCGACGTCGAAACCCTCAGCTCGCTGGAGAACGCGCTCGAGCAGTTCCCCGGCTGCGCCGTCGTGATCTCCCACGACCGCTGGTTCCTGGACCGCACCTGCACCCACATCCTCGCGTGGGAGGGCGACAGCGACAACGACGCCAAATGGTTCTGGTTCGAGGGCAACTTCGAGGCCTACGAGGCGAACAAGGTCGAGCGCCTCGGTGCCGAAGCGGCGCGCCCGCACCGCGTGACCCACCGCAAGCTCACCCGGGACTGATCCCGAGGGTTTGCTGCGACGGCCCGGCGGAACGATCCACGATGATCGGCTCGCCGGGCCGTCGGCGTCAACGCGCGAAAACGACTGGCAGCGGCGCCTTCCGCGGCGTTCACCGAACGTTGGCCAAGTTACCGGCGCGGCAAGCGCAAATTCCCTCCGCGTGTCCATGGAGCCCCGACTAGTCTCGAATTTGCGTCACCTGAGTTGCGGAATCGAAGCGAACCGAATCCATGGGAGTGGGCGAAACGATGACGGTCTCGTCGGAAATGTCGAGCGCGGCGTGGGCCGCGGGAATACCGCAGAGCTTGCGCGGTGATCTCGCGACACTCGAAGGGGCGTACTTCCGACACGTGGACGCCGGCGACGCGGACTTCCCGGTCACCGGCATCAACCAGATCTTCCGTCGCCACATGGAATTGGCCGCCGAACGTCCCGCGGACACGGCGCTGGTGCGGGTCTACCATCCCGACGACGGGTCGGGCATGGGCGCGGCGGCGCAGCTGGTCACCGACGACATGCCCCTGCTGGTCGAGTCGATCACCGCGGCGCTGAGCCGGATGCAGGTGAGCGTCACCGAGGTCATCCACCCGATCTTCGAGGTCACCCGCGACGCGCACGGCGTCCTGATCAGTGCGGCACCGCACGAGGTGGACGGCAACGGCGCGACCGGCAAGCCGGAGTCGTGGATGCATCTGCAGCTGCATCCCTCGACCGGGCGGGCCCAGCTCGATCACATCGAGCGCACCCTGCCCACCGTGATCGCCGACGTCCGTCAGGTGATCGACGACACCGAGGCGATGACCAGGGTGCAGAGCTCCCTGGCCGACCAGCTCGATCGGACCGCGGCCGCGGGCTCGGGGCCGTTCCCCGCCACCGATCTGGCCGAGTGCGCGGAGCTGCTGCGCTGGCTGTCGCGCGGCAACTTCACCCTGCTCGGTTACGCGCGCTATCACCGCGACACCGAACTCGGCCACACCGTGTCCACCCCGGTGGCCGGCGCGAGCCTCGGCGTGCTGCGCGCCGACATCGGCACCGACTTCCAGGTGCCGATCAACGGCGGCGACCGCCCGCTGCTGATGCTCACCCAGGGCCTGGTCCGCGCGACCGTGCACCGCTCGGTGTACCCGTACTTCGTCGGCGTCGCCGACGTGGACGACGCGGGCGCCGTCGTCGGCGTCCATCTGTTCATCGGCGTGTTCACCGTCAGCGCGGTGCACGAGAACGTCCTCGACATCCCGGTCATCAACACCAGGGTGCGCACCGCCATCGAGGCGGCCGGATTCGACAAGGACTCGTTCTCCGGGCAGGCGATGCTCGAGGTGATCGAGTCGTTCCCGCGCACCGAGCTGTTCTCGGCCGACACCGAGGCGATGCGCCGCACCGCGGTGGCGGTGCTCGGGGTGGGCCTGCGCAGGCAGGTGCGCCTGTTCCTGCGCAGCGACCGGTACGGACGGTTCGTGGCCTGCATGGTGTACCTGCCGCGCGATCGCTACACCACCGCGGTGCGCCTGCAGATGCAGGAGATCCTGGTCCGCGAGCTCGGCGGCGCCGACATCGACTACTCGGCGCGGGTGAGCGAAAGCGAGCTCGCCAGTGTCTATTTCACCGTGATGCTGCCCGCCGAGGCCACCGCGGCGCCGGACACCTCCGAGGACAATCGGCTGCGCCTGCAGACTCTGCTGAACGCGGCCAGCCACACCTGGGACGATCGGATCGACGACGAGGTCGCCACCTCCACCGTCCTGGACCCCGGTGTGGTGAAGCGATATTCGGAGGCCTTCCCGGAAAGCTACAAGGAGGATTTCGGCCCGGTCCGCGCGCTGGCCGACATCGGCAGGCTGGAACGGCTCACCGAGGGCGGCATCGGCCAGCACCTGTACCGCAAGCCGGAGGCCGCGCCGGGGTCGTGGCGCTTCAGCCTCTACATCGCCGGGGCGGCTGTCTCGCTGAGCCAGGTCCTGCCGGTGTTGCAGAGTCTCGGCGTCGAGGTGGTGGACGAGCGGCCCTACCAGCTGCAGCTGGAGTGCGGTGCCGAGCGCTGGATCTACGACTTCGGGCTGCAGGCGCGTCCCGAGCTGCTGCGCAACGCGCTCGGCGGCGATCTCGACGCCGAACTGCTCGAGCAGGCCACCCACGAGGACGAGCTGCACTCTCGGTTCACCGACGCCTTCGAGGCGGTCTGGGACGGCCGAGCCGAGGCGGACGGCCTCAACGAGCTGGTGCTGCGGGCCGGTCTGCCGTGGCGGTCGGTGGCGATCCTGCGCGCGTACGCGAAGTACCTGCAGCAGGCCGGTTTCCCGTACAGCCAGGTCAACATCGCGCGCGTGCTGCTGGCCCATCCCGAGGTCGCGCGGGCGTTCGTCGACCTGTTCGCCGCCCGCTTCGATCCCGACACCGTGTCGGCCGAGACCGCCGCCGAGCTGGAGACGAAGGTCAGGGCGGGCATCGACGAAGTGGTCAGCATGGACGCCGACCGCATTCTGCGCGCCATCCTCGGCCTGATCAAGGCGACCCTGCGCACCAACTACTACGTCGTCGACGCCGAAGGTCATCCCCGCGACTACTTCTCGTTCAAGGTGGAACCGCGCGAGATCGCCGAATTGCCCAAGCCGCGACCGCAATTCGAGATCTTCGTCTACTCGCCGCGCGTCGAGGGCGTGCATCTGCGGTTCGGCTCGGTGGCGCGCGGCGGTCTGCGCTGGTCGGACCGGCTCGAGGACTTCCGCACCGAGATCCTGGGTCTGGTGAAGGCGCAGGCGGTGAAGAACGCGGTGATCGTGCCGGTCGGCGCGAAGGGCGGCTTCGTGGTGAAGAATCCGCCCGCGCCCACCGGTGACCCCGCCGCCGATCGTCAGGCGAGCATCGCCGAGGGGGTCGCCTGCTACCGCACCTTCATCTCCGGCCTGCTCGACGTGACCGACAATGTCGATCTGGCCACCGGCGCGGTGCTGCCGCCCGCCCGGGTGGTCCGCCGCGACGCCGACGACACCTATCTGGTCGTCGCCGCCGACAAGGGCACCGCCAGCTTCTCCGATATCGCCAACGACGTGGCGACCCGCTACGGCTTCTGGCTCGGTGACGCCTTCGCCTCCGGCGGCTCGGCCGGCTACGACCACAAGGCCATGGGCATCACCGCCAAGGGCGCGTGGGAAGCGGTCAAGCGGCACTTCCGCGAGATGGGCATCGACACCCAGAGCCAGGACTTCACGGTCGTCGGCGTGGGCGACATGAGCGGTGACGTGTTCGGCAACGGCATGCTGCTCTCGCGCCACATCCGGCTGGTCGCCGCGTTCGACCACCGCCACATCTTCCTGGACCCGAACCCCGACGCGGCCACCTCGTACGTCGAGCGCGAGCGGCTGTTCGCGCTGCCGCGGTCCTCGTGGGCCGACTACGACCGCTCGCTGATCAGCGCGGGCGGCGGCGTGTTCGAGCGGACCGTGAAGTCGGTGCCGATCTCGCCGCAGGCCCGGCTCGCGCTGGGGCTGCCCGACTCGGTGCAGGCGCTCACGCCGCCGGAACTGGTGCGGGCGATCCTGCTCGCGCCGGTGCAGCTGTTGTGGAACGGCGGCATCGGCACCTATGTCAAGGCCAGCACCGAAGCCAACGCCGAGGTGGGCGACAAGTCCAACGACGCGGTCCGGGTCGACGGTAATCAGTTGCGGGTCAAGGTGATCGGTGAGGGCGGCAACCTCGGCGCCACCGCGCTGGGCCGGATCGAGTTCTGCCGGGGCGGCGGCAAGATGAACACCGACGCCCTGGACAACTCCGCGGGCGTGGACTGCTCCGACCACGAGGTCAACATCAAGGTCCTGCTCGACGGCGTGGTGAGCTCGGGCGACCTGGCGCAGGCCGACCGCAACCCGCTGCTGGCCTCGATGACCGACGAGGTCGCGCGGATGGTGTTGCAGGACAACGTCGATCAGAACGTGCTGATCGGCATCGCGCGCACCGACGCGCCGCAGATGGTCAGCGTGCACGGCCGTGTCATCGACGATCTCGAGCAGCGTCGCGGCCTGGACCGTGAGCTCGAGGCGTTGCCGAGCGAGGCCGAACTGAAGCGGCGTGACGAGGAGGGCCGCGGGCTCACCTCGCCCGAACTGGCCAATCTGCTCGCGCACGTCAAGCTCGGGCTCAAGGCCGATCTGCTCGACACCGATCTGCCCGACAGCGTCTACTTCGCGCGCAGGCTGCCGCAGTACTTCCCGACGCCGCTGCGTGAGCGGTTCGGCGCCGCGATCAAGAAGCACCGGCTGCGGCGCGAGATCGTCACCACGATGATCGTCAACGAAGTCGTCGACTACGCGGGCATCACCTACGCGCACCGGCTCAACGAGGAAGTCGGGGCCAGCACTTCCGACACCGTTCGCGCGTTCGCCGCGGCCACCGAGATCTTCGAACTGCACGACGTGTGGGCGCGTATCCGCGGCGCCGACGCGCCCGCGGGTGTGTGCGATCTGCTGGAGCTGGAGTCCAAGCGGACGCTGGACCGGGCCTCGCGCTGGCTGCTCAGCAACCGGCCGCAGCCGATCGCGGTGGGTGCCGAGATCAACCGATACCACCGGCGGGTGCAGGAGCTGGCGCCGCAGGTGCCGGGCTGGCTGCGCGGGCACCACGTCACCTCGCTCACCCAGGGCGCGGCCGAGCTGATCGCCCGTGGCGCGCCGACCGAGCTGGCGACCGAGGTGTTCGGGCTGCTGAGCCTGTACCCGCTGCTCGACATCGTCGACATCGCCGACATCGCCGACCGGGACGGCACCGAGGTCGGTGCGCTGTACTACGCGCTCAACGAGCATCTCAAGATCGATTGGCTGCTCGAGGCGGTGAGCCACCTCGAACGCGGCGATCGCTGGCACGCGCTGGCCCGGCTCGCGTTGCGCGACGACATGTACGGTTCGCTGCGCTCGCTCACCCTCGATGTGCTCTCCGCGGGTGACCCGGAGGAGACGGCCGACGAGAAAATTGCATACTGGGAGTCGAAGAACCAGTCCCGGCTGGGTCGTGCGCGCGCGGCACTGTCGGAATTGTTCGAGTCCGGGACCCACGACCTCGCCACACTGTCGGTCGCCGCGCGACAGGTGCGGAGCATGGTGAGCGGGGTGGGCGCCCAATCGGAGGTACCACGGTGACGAGCTCGCCGAACACAGCCACGGCCGCGCCGGAGACGAACCTGGTGTTGCCCCGGCGCTTTCACGCCAAGGTCGAGATCCGCTGGTCGGACATGGACGTGTTCCAGCACGTCAACCACGCGCGGATGGTGACGCTGCTGGAAGAGGCCAGGATTCCGTGGCTGTTCGACGACGACAAGCCGACGGCGTCGATGGGGCGGCAGGGTTGTGTGCTGGTCGACCTGCACGTGAAGTACCGGGGCCAGTTGCGGCACGAGGACACCCCGCTCGACATCGCCATGTGGGTCAAGCAGTTGCGGGCGGTCGATTTCACGATCGGCTACGAGGTGCGTGCCAACGGCGCCGCCCCCGATTCGCCGCCGGCGGTCACCGCCACCACCCAGCTCGCCGCGTTCGACATCGAGACCCAGCGGTTGCGCAGGCTCAGCGACACCGAACGCGACTACCTGGCCCTGTGGCGGGCCTGACCTCCGTGAGCTCCGAACAGCGGGTGCTGCACGCTCCCGACCCGGCCGAACGCGAGAACCTGGCCACCTTCCTCAGCCGGGCGATCCGGCTCGACCCGGCCGCGGTGGTCCGGTTGCGGCGGCGGGGTTCCAGTCTCGTCTCCGCGTGGGTCGCAACAGGTTTCGAGACCCTCGCGGTGCGCACGGTCACCGCCGAACTCGGTGTCGACGATGTCACCGTCGGCGCCGATACGGTGCTGGCGGGTCTGCGCACCGGGCACCCGATCGACCTCGGCTACTCGATGGACTCGGCCTGGCGCGGTGCGCTGCCACCCGCCGACGGTTTCACCCACGTCGACGACGTCCCGGCTCGGGCACTGGTCGAGCTGGCCGAGCGCGGTGCCGATCTGGCCCGCGAGCACGGCGGGGCCCACGGCCCGCCCGCTTCGTTGCTGGACCAGTCGGTGCTCACCGTCACCGGCGCCGACGACCTCGCGGTCGAGGTCCCGATGCGGGTCGTCTTCGCCCTCACCGCCATGGACTTCATCCCGCACGCGGGGGAGAAGACCGAATCGCGCCGCATCCAGCCCACCGAACTGGTCCGCGTCCGCGCCACCCGCACCTGGCTGCGCCTCGACGCCCGTTACGGCTCCGTCGCGCGTCGCCTGGGTGGGGGGATCCCGCTGTCGCCCAGCTGAGGTCGTGCGCCGGGCTCAGACGCCCGTGGCTCCGTCGATGCGCTCGCGCAGCAGATCGGCGTGGCCGCAGTGGCGGGCGTACTCGGCGATCATGTGGGTGTAGATCCAGCGCAGGCTCACCCGGCTGTCCAGGAACGGGCTGGTGTCGTCCAGCTCGCGAGCGGCGCAATTGCGGCGGGCATGGGCGATCTCGTCTTGCCAGACCGCGACGGCCTTGTCGTAGGACGAGTCGTCGGTGAGCTCGAAACCACCGTCGTGTCCCGCGGTATCGGCGTGCGGGTCGTAGATCGGCGGCGCGGGCTCCTCGGCGAGGACTCGGCGGAACCAGTTACGTTCGACCTCGGCCATGTGCTGGAGCAGGCCGAGCAGGGTCAGCGCGGATGGCGCGGCGGCGGTGCGCAACTGGGCGTCGTCGAGACCCTGGCACTTGAGCGCCAGCGTCGCGCGGTAGAAGTCGAGCCACGCCTCCGTGGTCGCGCGCTCGTCGGCGTTCAGGGGCGGCATCGGTCGTTCGCTCGTGGTCACGGGCGACATGGTGCCAGTGGGGTCGGACATCTCCCGGCGACAACGAGGTCGCGCGCGCGGCGCCGGAGCAGAATGGTCGACGTGCGCGTGTCCGTAATCTCGGGGACGGTGGCCAGCAGCGGCGCGAGCCGGCCCGTGCCGACCATGACTCGACGGCAGTGTGACGATCAGGTCGGTGGACGCTCGCGAGTCGCCGCGTCACGGTCGTCGAGCACAGGGTGACGGCGCCGCGTCAGTGCACGCCGGCCAGTCGGAGGAGGGCGGTTGTCGCCGCCGCGGCGAGCACGGTGACGAGCAGCGGCGCACGGCGCCACGCGAGGAGGCCGCCGACCGTCACTCCGGCGGGCAGGGCGATGCCGAGTTCGCCGGACCCGGTCGGGAGGGTGGCGGTCGCGACCAGCGCCGCGAGCAGAATCAGCGCGCCGGTATCGAGAAGATGGATCATCCTGGGCGACAGGCGAAGTCGATGCCGAAGAGCCGGGCCGGTCCACCGCAGCGCGTAGGTGCCCGCGGCGAGCGTGAGCATCGCGGGCAGCAGGTAGGGGGTGTTCACGACGGGCACCGCCGCTGGGAGACGGGCGGAGTCCGGCCGGTCGCACAGGTCGGCACGACCCTCGGCGATCCGAGCGCGCGGCCGGGACGCGCGGGGATCGACCGGGCGGGTATCGACCGCGCACCGGCGTGCCCGGGCCGAACGGCCGAGGTCAGCATGGCTGTGCCGCCGGGCTCTCGGTCTGCTCCGGTGGCCGCAGCGCGAACACCAAGCCGAGCAGAGCGATCAGCACCGGCAGGCCGGCGGGGACGAACGGGGCGGCCGCGACCGCGAGTGCGGCGCCGACCAGGACCGGGCGCAGGGTGGCGCGGTCGCGCAGGGCGGGCAGGATGAGCGCGAGCAGGATCACCGGGAACACCGCGTCGAGACCGAGAGCCGAGGTGTCGGGGACGAGCGAACCCAGGGCGGCGCCGAGGGTCGCGCCCAGCGGCCAGCTCAGGGCGACGCCGATGCCGCAGGCCCAGTAGGCGGCGCGCTTGCGCTCCTGGTCGCCGGGCGCGGTCGCGAACGCCACCGACTCGTCGTTGAGCACGTGGATGCCGAGCACTCGCTTCCAGCCGTGGCCGAAGACCTCCGGCGCCGACAGGCCGTAGGGCAGGTGCCGGGCATTGAGCAGCAGTCCGGCGACGACGGCGGCGAGCGGGCTACCGCCCGCCGCGACGATGCCGAAGAACAGCAGCTCGGACCCGCCGGCCAGCACCGTCACCGCCATCACGATCGGCATCCAGACCGGGAACCCGGCCGCGATCGTCGATGCGCCGTAGGACACGCCGAAGAGGCCGACGGCCAGGCAGGCCGCGGCCACGGCGGTGACGGTTCGCCGATCGAGTGTTCGCCATATCGAACGCATGTTTCTCATATTGAACGCGACAGGTGGGTAAAGTCAACGCGAAATCGCCAGCTCCCAGGAGGCGTTGATGGACCGGCAGGACCCGGTGACCGGACCACCCCAAGCGGTGATCGCGGCATCGCTGCGCCGCGAACGCGCGCGCGCTGGTTTGTCGCTGACCGAGGTCGCGAGCCGGGCCGGCGTCGCGAAATCGACACTGTCGCAACTGGAATCGGGCACCGGCAATCCCAGTCTGGAAACCCTGTGGGCGCTGTGCGTCGCGCTGGAGATGCCGTTCTCGCGGCTGCTCGACCCGCCCCGGCCCAATGTCCAGGTGATCCGCGCCGACGAGGGCGCGCCGGTGCCATCGGCCGACGCGGACTATCGAGTGACATTGCTCGCAGCGGGGCAGTCGCACACGCGCTGCGATGTCTACCGGATCGCGGCCGAACCCGGCCATACCCGCCGCTCCGATCCGCACAACCCGGGCGTGGTCGAGCACGTGGTGCTGGCCGCCGGGCGCGCGCTGGTCGGCCCGGCGGACGAGCCCATCGAGATCGGCCCCGGCGATTACGTCCGCTACCTGGGCGATCTTCCGCACATCTTCGAGGCGCTGGAACCGGGGACCTGGGCCTCGATGGTCATCGAGAGCCCCTGACTCAGGCGGCTCCTTCGCCGAGATACTGCAACCAGATCGGATCCAGGTCGGCGGTGGTGGACAGCAGCCGCCAGTGCGGTCCCTTGGGGGAGACCAGGGGGTGGCGCAGCGTCCAGCCGAGCTCGGTGAGCATCTTGTCGGCCTTGCGGTGATTGCAGGGGGCGCAGCTGGCGACGCAGTTCTCCCACGAGTGCTCGCCGCCGCGGCTGCGCGGGATCACGTGGTCGATGGTCTCGGCCTTGCCGCCGCAGTAGCCGCAGCGATAGCGGTCGCGGTGCATGAGCGCGGCGCGGGTCATCGGCACCCGGGCGCGGTAGGGCACGCGCACGTAGGTGCGCAGCCGGATGACGGAGGGAATCGCCACTTCGGCGCCTGCCGAGTGCAGGACCGGGGCTTCGGGGTTGTCGTGGACCGCGTCGGCTTTGGCGCAGATCAGCAGGACGACGGCACGGCGCGCGGACAGCGCGGTGAGCGGTTCGTAGGTGGCGTTGAGGAGGAGGACCCGGCGTTTGCGCCACGCGGCGGCGTCGTGGTCTCCGGCAAGATGCAATGGCGCGGGGTGATGCGGCAGGTCGTGATGACCGTGTGCGCCCGGATGGTGATCGGACAAGATATGCAGCGGGATAGCCCCCGAGCCACGATTGTGGACGTCGGCGGGCTGGAGTTGTCGGTGCGCGCGCGCCTCGTGTGACCGGGCGCCTGGTCGCTGCTTCATCTTGACCTCAATTTCATGATTGGCAGGATCATGTGGTATCTGGGGCCGATACTGCCCCCCAGTTGACCATGGTTCTGCCGGTATTGCACGGCTATTTTTCAAACTTTCGGGTGAACTGTGGTTGAAGGGCCACGCGTTCGTGATGCGCGGCTGCCGCCGCGTCGCGTGCCCGGTCATCGGGGCACAATGGACGTCGTGACTTCAGGTGAGCAGACAACGACCTCGTTCTACGAAGCGGTGGGTGGCGCCGAGACGTTCCGCCGCATCGTGTCCGTGTTCTATCGCGAGGTCGCTGTCGATGAGATCCTGCGCCCACTGTATCCGGAGGAGGATCTGGGCCCCGCCGAGCGTCGGCTGCGGATGTTCCTCGAGCAGTACTGGGGCGGGCCGCGGACCTATTCCGACGAGCGTGGGCACCCGCGGCTGCGGATGCGGCACAACCCGTTCGTCGTCGGCCCGCTCGAGCGTGACGCGTGGCTGCGGTGCATGACGATCGCGGTCGGGGAGATCGAGCCATCGATCCTGGACGACGCGCACCGCAAGCAGCTGATGGACTACTTCCAGATGGCGGCCGCCTCGCTGCAGAACGCGCCCGGGTGAGGGGAAGGGTGCCCCGCGTTCGCTGATGACCGGCAGGTGGCGCCGCGGTTTCGGGTCGATGCCGAGGTTTACCCCGATGTTTCGCTCCGGCGTGGCGAACGCTGGCGATTTGCCAGATTCGAAGAAAGTCTCGCGCCGTAGGAATATCCCGGGCAATCTTTGGCAATATTGCGGTTGTGACACAGACACCTGCCTCGCCGGTGCCGGGGGAAAACAGCACCGCTCCGTGGTGGACAACCGCCGTGTTCTATCAGGTCTACCCACGTTCGTTCGCCGACTCCGACGGTGACGGTGTCGGCGATCTGGGCGGCGTTCGCGAGAAGATGGGCTACCTGGAGTTACTGGGCGTCGACGCGCTGTGGATCTGTCCGGTGATGCGTTCGCCGCAGGCCGACGGCGGATACGACGTGGCCGACCCGCGCGACATCGACCCGCTCTTCGGCGGGCTGGCCGCGTTCGACGAGCTGATCGCCGAGGCACACGACCGCGAGATCAAGGTGACGATGGACCTGGTGCCCAATCACACCAGCGTCGAGCACCCGTGGTTCACCGCGGCCCTGGAGGCCGCGCCGGGCAGCCCCGAGCGGGCCCGCTATCTGTTCCGGGACGGCCGCGGCCCCGACGGGGCCGAGCCGCCGAACAACTGGCCGAGCATCTTCGGCGGCCCGGCCTGGACCAGGGTCACCGAGCCCGACGGCACCCCGGGCCAGTGGTACCTGCACATCTTCGCGCCGGAACAGCCGGACCTGAACTGGGAGAATCCCGAGGTCGCCGCCGATTTCGAGAAGACGCTGCGGTTCTGGCTCGACCGCGGGGTCGACGGCTTCCGGATCGATGTCGCGCACGGGATGGCCAAGCCCGACGGCCTGCCCGACATGGCGAAGGTCGAGACCAAGATGCTGGTCCACGACGACGACGATCCCCGCTTCAACAACCCGGGCGTGCACGCCATCCACCGCCGCATCCGCGCGGTCCTCGACGACTACCCGCACGCGGTGTCGATCGGCGAGGTATGGGTCGACGACAACACCCGCTTCGGCGAGTACGTGCGCCCGGACGAACTGCACCTGGCGTTCAACTTCCGCCTGGCCGAGACCCCCTACACCGCCGAGGGTGTGCGCGAGGCGATCACGCACTCCCTCGACGCGGTGAGCGGCGTCGGCGCCCCGCCGACCTGGACGCTGTCCAACCATGACATCGAACGCGAGGTCACCCGCTACGGCGGCGGCCGGATCGGGGTCGCGCGGGCGCGGGCGATGACGATGGTCGAGCTGGCGCTGCCCGGGGCGGTGTTCGTCTACAACGGCGCCGAACTCGGCCTGCCCAACGTCGACGATCTGCCCGAGGACGCGTTGCGGGACCCGGTGTGGGAGCGCTCGGGCCACACCGAACGCGGGCGCGACGGCTGCCGGGTGCCGATCCCGTGGGAGGGCTCGACCACCCCGTTCGGCTTCACCACGGGCACGCCGTGGCTGCCGATCCCGGCCGACTGGGCCGACCGCACGGTGGAAGCCCAACTGGAGACCCTGCATTCGACGCTGTCGCTGTACCGGCTGGCGATCGATCTGCGTGGCACGCGGCCGGAATTCGCGGGTGACCGGATCGAGTGGTACGGCAGCCCGGACGGATGCCTGGCCTTCCGCAGGCCGGGTGGACTGATCTGTGTCCTCAACGCCTCCGACGGGCCGATCCAGCTGCCGCCGGGGGAGGTGCTGCTGGCCAGCGCCCCCGTCGCCGACGACCGGCTGCCCGCGAACGCGGCGGCCTGGCTGGTCTGAGGAGGGTGGACACGCGGTTTCGGGAGTGCCGGAGGATGAACTACTACAGAGCATCGTCTACCGTTGGACCGTGAGCATTCTCGAGACAGTGCTGATCTTCGTCGGCATCCCGGCCGCGATCTACTTCGCGATCGCGGGTTTGTCCTATCTCGGTAAGCCATTCCCCGGTGAGAAGCCGGCCCACTTCGCGCTCGGGCAGAAGTGGACCCACTCGCCGGTGCTGTGGAGTGCTACCGACGAGGTGACCGCCGCGGCGGGTCACCACACCGCCGAGTCGCATGGCAGCCATGCGGCTCTCGAAGCCGCGAACGCGGAGCTGATCGGAGGCCGGGCAAGTGGCAAGTTCTAAGTGGCCCGCGGTGGTCGAGGCCGACCTGCCGCACGGATTCGCACTGACCAGCAGCGGTCGCGTCTCGGGCGTGCACGAGCCGGGTACCGTCTTCGACGAGGTGCCTTTCACCGACCGTGAGCGCGTCATGCTCGACAACGCCCTCACCGAGGCGACCCGCGCGACCAAGGTCCGCTTCAACATCTACCTCGGCGATCTCGGCAACGACCCGGCGGCCGGCGCCGACGCGGTCCTGCCGAACACCCCCGAGGCGGCCGACTCGGTGCTCATCGCGGTCTCGCCGAACCAGGGCGCCATCGAGGTGCGCTCCGGTGCGCACGTCGCCGAGCGCGCCAACGATCGCATCTGCCAGCTGGGCGTCACCGCCGCGCTGGCGTCGTTCCGTCAGGGCAACCTGATCGACGGCCTGATCTCCGCCGTCCGCGTGATGGCCGCGGCCATCGGCCGCTAGTTCGTTTCCCGCCGACCGGCGGAAGGCATCGGGGCTGTGGCCGGTCCAGCGGTGGAAGGAACGGCGCAGGGCGCGAGCATCGGTGTAGCCCAGGCGGGCGGCGATGGATTGGACGGGGAGGTCGGACTCGCGCAGCAGACGTTCGGCACGGTCGCGGCGGGCGGCGTCGACTTCGTCGCGCCAGGTGGTGCCCGCCGCGGCGAGGCGGCGCTGGAAGGTGCGCGGACTGGCGGCGAAGCGAGCGGCGACGGCGGGAAGGGTGAGCTCGCCCGTGGCGAGTTCGTCGAGGATCGCGGCGCGCAGCGCCTCCTGATCGGTGGGGACGGGGCAGGAGCCGGCGAGGGCGAGCTCGGCGTGGTGCCGGACCAGGGCGCCCAGCTGCGGATCGGTGCCGGTGGGCAGGTCGGCGACGTCGAGGAAGGTCAGCTGGGCGTGCGGGGCGCCGAAATCGATGCGTTGGGTGCCGAAGAGATCGACGAGGTGCTGCCGGGTGGCGGGTGCGCGCCTGCGGAGCGCGACGTGGACCGGCGTGATCGCCGTCCGGGTGGCCTCGCGCATTCGCCGCAGCACGGTGGAGAGGATGAAGTCCTCGACCGGGGCCAGTAGCGGGTCGGGCTCGATCGCGTCGAACCGCAGGACCAGCAAGCGGCCGTCCTCGCGCACGGACCAGCCGACACCTGGATCGGTCACCAGGGCGCGCAGGTCGAACGCGATGCGGACGCTCTCGGCCAGGGTGGGTGCGCTGGTGAACAGGTAGTCCCACTCGAGCAACTGCCCACGATCGGCCGCGGCTCCCGCCCGGAGTCCGGCACCGGGACCGCCGATCGCCTCGGTGAGTTCCCAGATGCGCCAGGTCGACTCGGTGGGAATGCGGGCCAGGCCATCGGCGATGTCCGCGGGGTCGGGGCCGGGCAGATGACGCAGCTCGGCCTCGGTGACCCCGACACCCCGCGCGGTCGCCCGGATCAGCCGGGCGGTGCGTACCGGGATGGTGCTGTCGATCACCAGCGGATGTTAGTCGACGACAACCGTTCGCGGGCAACCGAAGTGCGAACCCTTCCAGCTGGACGATCTGGCGTGGAATGTCCGCCGCGCGGCGCCGGTGGTCCGCCGTCGATACCGCGCCCGCGCCGTAGGTTCTGAGTACGCCACGAAGGCGCTCCGTCGTTGAATCCGAGATTTTTTCCCGAACCGGGAATCAACGAGGCCCGGACTAACCTTTAAAGTATCGATGACTGGTTAGAACAACGGATCCCATCCGCACGACCCAGAAGAGCGAGCCCATGACCAACCACACCGTCCTCGCGCTGTCGGGCAGCCTGCGCGCCGACTCGCACAACACCGCCCTGCTGCGCGCCGCCCAGAAATTCGGCGCCGGCCTCGACATCGAGATCTACGACGGGCTCCGGGCGATCCCGCCCTACGACCAGGACCTGGATACGCCCGATCAGCGACCCGCCGCGGTGGCCGACCTGCGTCGCCGCATCGCCGCCGCCGACGGCGTGCTGATCGCGACGCCGGAGTTCAACTACTCGATCCCCGGTGTGCTCAAGAACGCCATCGACTGGGTCAGCACCGACTGGACCAGAACCGAAGGGCTGCCGCTGCTGCGCAAGCCGGTCGCGATCATGGGCGCCGCGCCCACCCAATTCGGTTCGGTCCGAGCGCAACTGGCGTTGCGACAGGTCTTCGTCTGGACCGAGAGCGATGTGGTGGTCAAGCCGGAGGTGATCGCCTTCCGGTCGCACGAGCGGTTCGACGACGCGGGCAACCTGGTCGACGAGACCACCATCGACCTGCTCCAGAGCCTGCTCGCCGCGCTCGCCGGGAAGATCGAACGGGCGAAGGGGTAGTCGTGACCGGGCACTACGCGCAGGTCGCGTTCACTCCGCTGGTGCGCGAGCACCAGCGCGCGCACGGCAGTCTGCGCAGCTACGAGCGGATGGCGCAGGTGCCCGAGGTCGCCGACCGGATCGGGCCCGACGAGGCCTGGTTCATCGGCGAGCGGGACAGCTTCTACCTGGCGACGGTCGGTGAGACCGGCTGGCCGTACATCCAGCATCGCGGTGGCGCACCGGGATTGCTGAAGGTGCTCGGTGATCGCACGTTGGGTTTCGCCGACTTCCGCGGCAACAAGCAATACATCAGCCGCGGCAATCTCGACCACGACGACCGGGTCTCGCTGTTCCTCATGGACTACGCCGCGCAGGCGCGGATGAAGATCTTCGGCCGGGCGCGAGTGGTCGAAGCCGCCGACGATCCGGACCTGGTCGCCTCGCTGGCGGTCGAGGGGTATCGCGCGCAGCTCGAGCGCGCGGTGTTGATCGACATCGAGGCGTTCGACTGGAACTGCCGTCAGCACATTCCGCCGCTGTATCCACGCGCGGCGGTCGCCGAGGCGATGCAGGTCCTGCGCGATCGGATCGCCGAACTCGAGGGCGAGATCGCCCGGCTACACACGGAAAGGAGGTGACCGACATGCGACGTGAACATCTCGCCTGGGCCGGACTCGCGGCGATGACCGTGTCGTTCGGGCTGAACTTCACGATGGGCGTGTTCTTCGCCCCGACGGCCGCGGCCTACGGCGTCTCGGCGACGGCACTGGCCGTCGCCGCCGCGCTGGGCACCACGGTCACCGGGCTGGCGCAGCAGGGCATCGGCAGGCTGCTGGATCTGTTCGGGCCCAAGCTCGTGCTGATCGGCGGGCTCACCCTGATCTCGAGCAGCTATCTGGTGCTGGCCACCGTCACCGAGACCTGGCAGTTCGTCGCGGCGTACATGGTGCTGGGCGGACTCGGCTTCGCGTCGTCGTCGACGCTGACCGTGACGACGCTGCTCGGCCGCGCGCACGGCCCGCAGGCCGGACCCGCCATGGCGCGGGCCGCGATCGGCATCAACCTGGGACAGCTGATCACGCCATGGGCGGCCACGGCGCTGTTCGAGCCGATCGGGGTGCGCGCCACCTTCGCGCTGCTGGGCGCGATCGGGCTGGCCGCCACCGCCGCGCTGTGGGTGCTGCTGCCCACGGATCAGCGGGCGGCGACCAGCGCCGGTGCGGGGGAGTCGCTGGCCGATCGATGGAAAGTGCTGGTGTCGTTCGGTTTACACGCGGCGACCCTGTACGTGGTGGTGCTGATGCTGCCCAAACACGCCGTGGAGCAGGGCTGGTCGGTGGCGGGTGCGGGCAGGCTGGTGGCGCTGGCCGCCCTGGCGGCCGGGCTCACCTCGGCGGCGATGGTGCGACTGTTGCGCCGCTTCCCGCCGGAATCGCTGCTCCGGGTGCTGTATTCGGTACGCCTGGCCGCCCTGCTGCCCGCTGTGTTCGTGCCCGGACCCCAGGTGCTGGTCGTGGTGGCCGTGCTGTTCGGCATCGCCTCGTTCCCGGTCATCCCACTGACCATGGCCATTCTGTCGCGCGGCCTCGACCCGGCGCGGATGGGCCGCACGCTCGCCCCCGCCTGGGTGATCCACCAGCTGGCCGCCGCCGCCGGCCTCGGCGTGGCCACCGTCGTGCACGCCCTCACCGACAGTTACCGCGGCTATTTCGCGCTCGGCCTGGTGTTCACCGTCGCCGCCGCCGCACTGATCACTCCGGTCCGCCACCGCGAACCGGTCACCGTCTGAAAGGAACACCCGATGACCGAGCTTCCGGCGATCCCGGATTCGGCGCTGGTGGCCGAGGCCACCGAGCTGGTCCGCGCCGCGGCGAGTCCGCTGATCTACCACCAACTCCCG
This sequence comes from Nocardia sp. No.11, assembly GCF_038752175.1. Lineage (NCBI taxonomy): Bacteria > Bacillati > Actinomycetota > Actinomycetes > Mycobacteriales > Nocardiaceae > Nocardia > Nocardia sp. No.11. The sequence goes on from NZ_JBCGFB010000028.1 coordinate 44,314, forward strand.
CCGCGTCTACTACTTCGGCGCGCTGCGCGGGGCGGCGTCCGGCCCGAGCTACGACCCCGAGATCCGCTACGTCTGCGCCATGTCCCACGACCTGGGCCTGACCCGGCGCTACCGCTCCGGCAACCAGCGTTTCGAGATCGACGGCGCCGACAGATCCTCGCCGCCTTCACCGAGGCCGTCCAGAACTCCACCTGGTCCGAGTAATCACACCCATCGAGAAAGAGAGATCCAGCATGAGCCAGATCAGCCACAACACCGTCCAGATCCAGGGGCAGACCGTCTTCTATCGCGCGGCGGGCAACCCGGAGAACCCCACTCTGCTACTGCTGCACGGCTTCCCGAGCAGCTCGGCCATGTTCCGCAACCTGATCCCGGCTCTCGCCGACGACTACTACGTGATCGCGCCCGACCATCTCGGGTTCGGCCAGTCGGGCGCCCCGAGCGTCGAGGACTTCGACTACACCTTCGACTCGCTGACCGACATCACCCTGGAATTGCTCGACACCCTCGGTATCGAGCGCTTCGCGATCTACATCCAGGACTACGGCGCCCCCATCGGCCTGCGCATCGCCTCGCGCCACCCGGAGCGGATCACCGCCATCATCACCCAGAGCGGCAACGCCTACATGGAGGGCTTCACGCCGTTCTGGGAGGTGCTGTTCGCGCACGCGAACGACCGCGTCACCCACGAACCCGAGGTGCGCAAGCTGCTCGAGCTCGACGCCACCAAATGGCAGTACACACACGGTGTTCCGGCCGATCGGCTGGCGTTGGTCAGCCCGGACACGTGGACCCTCGACCAGGCCTACCTGGATCGCCCCGGCAACAAGGAGATCCAGCTGCAGCTGTTCTTCGACTACAAGAACAACCTCGACGGCTACCCCGCGTTCCAGAAGTACTTCGCCGAGCATCAGCCGCCGACGCTGATCGCCTGGGGTGAGCACGACGAGATCTTCGGCGCCGACGGTGCCCGTGCCTACCTGCGCGATCTGCCCGACGCGGAACTGCACCTGCTCGACGCCGGTCATTTCGCGCTGGAGTCGCACGGACCGGAGATCGCGGCGCTGATTCGCGACTTCCTCGGCCGGGTGCTGCGCTGAGTCCGGGGGACGGCCGGGCCTCCCGGCCGTCCCCGCGGCATCGAGTACCCTGATCGGCGGTTTACCGGCCGCGCGTGGCGGCCGTTCGGTGGCACGTGGGGGGAACATGCGGACAGGAATCGCTCGGGTGATCACGGCCGCCGCGGTGGCCTGTCTGGCCGTGACGGCGGCGGCCTGTGGGCAGGACACGGCGAGCGTGACCGAGGTCGCGGGCACTCCCCGGTCCGACTTCTATTCGCCACCGGCGGAATCGATTCCGGGACCGCACGGCTCGGTGATCCGGACCCAGCCCGTCACCGGTTCGCAGGCGGTGCCGGGAGCCAGGAACTTCCTGGTGCTGTATCGATCGGTCGACGCGCAGGGCAAGCCCGTGGCGGTCTCGGGCACGCTCGCCGTGCCGGAGGGGACACCGCCCGCGGGCGGCTGGCCGTTGCTGTCCTGGGCGCCGGGCACCAACGGGGTCGCCGATGTGTGCGCGCCCTCGCGCGCCGAGGGGTCCTCGCCGGGCAAGGACGAACAGGCGCGCTGGGTCGCCAAGGGCTACGCCGTGGCCAGGACCGATTATCAGGGCCTGGGCACGCCGGGCGACCACGGCTATCTGATCGGCGAGACCGAGCAGCGGGCGATGAGCGATATCGCCACGGCCGCACGAGAAGTCGACAAGACCGTGGGCGCGCGCTGGGTGGCGATGGGGCATTCGCAGGGCGGGCACGCCGCCTTGTTCGCCGCGAGCGCGGCCGGGGCGTGGGCGCCGGGCGCGCCACTGCTCGGCGCGGTCGCGCTGGCCCCCGCCTCCCATCTCGGCGAACAGGTCAGGATGGCGAAGTGGGCGGTGTCGAATCCGCTGGGCAAGCTCGGCACCGGTGACATCTCGCTGTATGTGCCCCTGCTGGTGCGTGGCGCGCAGACCGTCACCGATGTCGATCCCGGCCGGTTCCTCACCGGCCGCGCGGTCTCGTTGCTGCCGCTCGCGGACTCCGAATGCACCGCGGGACTGCGGGATCGGAGCAGGTGGGGTGGGCTCTCGGCGAAGGACGTGTTCACCGAGGACGGCGATCCGTCCGGCCTGCTGCGAGTCCTCGACGACAACGATCCCAGCGGATTGCGGTTCGCGGCACCGGTGCTGGTCCTGCAGGGGCGCTCCGACCTGACGGTGCCGCTGAAGTCGACCGACGCGATGGTGGCCGAACAGCAGCTCAACGGCCAGTCCGTCGACTACCGCAAGTACGACGACGTCGACCACAGCGGCATCGTCGCCGCCGGGTTCGCCGACGCGCTCGGCTGGGTGGACACCCGCTTCGGCATCACCCGCTGAGTTACGCCCACAGCAGAAGAACCGGGTGTGTCGGGACCGGCGTCCCTACGCTCGACGTATGGGCGAACACAACGGGTTGCGGGTGATTCCGGGCGGACGCGGCGAAGGGCGGCCGCGCCCCGAACCGTTGTGGCGCGAAGCCCTCGGTGAGCGGTTGCGGAGCCTGCGGCTCGAGCAGCGCTCGACGCTGGTCGACACCGCGGGGCGCGCGGGCATCTCGCCGCAGTACCTGTCGGAGGTCGAGCGCGGCCGCAAGGAACCCTCCAGTGAGATGATCGCGGCGCTGGCCGGCGCGCTCGGCACCTCGCTGAGCGAGCTGGTCGGCCAGGTGGCCGAAGCTATGCGCGGCCGGGTCCCGGCCCGGGCCGTGGTGGTCGGCGGCGACCGCAGCATCGCCACGCCCGTTCGGCCCGCGCCCGCGCAGAACTCGTTCGCCCCCAACGCCGTCCTGCTGGCGGCCTGAGCCGGACGGTTACGCCGTCAGGACGGATGCGAGCAGGCCGCGCAGCAGGTCGACCAGCGCGCTGACCGGCATCTCGGGATCGATCGCGCGCTGCACGCCGAGACCGATACCCAGCGAGAGCAGCTGCACGGCGGCATCGTCGGCCGAAATGGGCAGCTCGAAGCCCATCTCGTCGGCCTGGACCTGGATCAGTGAGCCGAGCACCGCGGTCATCGACCGCCTGCGCTCGGCCAGTTCGGTGCGCACCTCGGGCATGTGCCGGGTGCTGGTGGCGAATTCGACTTCGAGCGCGGTCCAGCCGACATCACCGATGTTCTCGTCGGCCCAGCGCGCGAAGCGTTCGATCCGCTCCGCCATGGAATCGCCGGTCAGCACCGCCGCGGCGAGGGATTCCGCGCGCTCGACGTGCACGACGTCGATCACGGCCAGGCCGAGTTCGTGCTTGGTGGCGAAGTTCGAGTAGACGGCGCCCTTGGAGAAGCCGGCCTCGGCGGCCACCTTCTCGAGGGAGGTCACGTTGTAGCCGTCGGCGAGGAACAGCCGCTTGGCGGTCTCGACCAGTCGTTCACGGGTCTGTGCGTGCGATTCCTTACGCGTCATCCGGGCGGCCACGGACCCAGTCTAGCAAATCTGGGGTACCGCTGGAATTCGAATACCGTTAGTATCCGAATTATGACTACACGACGTGGCCTCGCCATCGGATGCGGCGGCATCCTCGGTTTCGCCTGGACCGCGGTCGCCCTCGACGCCGTCGAACAGGCGCTCGGCTGGGATGTCCGCACCGCCGACGTACTGATCGGCACCTCCGCGGGCGCGGAGATCGTCGCCGCGCTCGGCTCCGGCCGGACCCCCGGCGATCTACTCGCCGCTCTCGACGGCGCGCCCGACGCGGATCCGGTCCTCGCCGACCACGTGGCGGTGGATCCCGGCATGACGCCGCCGGTACCCGCCCTCGGACTGCCCGGCCTCGGGCTGGTCGGCGCCGGTATGCGCAGCGGCTCGGTGTACACCGCGCTGGCCGGACTGCTGCCGAAGGGGCGTGGCGACGCCGACTGGCTGCGCGCGTTCGGCCGGGCGCTGACCCCCCGCGGCGGCTGGGTCGACCACCCGGCGACCTGGCTGGTCGCCGCCGACCCCCGCACGGGCGAGCGGGTCGCCTTCGGATCCCCGAGCGCGCCGACCGTCGACCTCGGCACGGCCATCGCCGCCTCCTGGGCCATCCCCGGCTGGTTCCCGCCGGTGCCGGTGCGCGGGCGCGCCTTCGTCGACGGCGGCGCGGTGTCCTCGGTGTCGGCCGATCTGCTGGCCCCCCTCGACCTCGACGAGGTGGTGGTCGTCGCGCCGATGACCACCGAGGGCGGTGCGTCCGCGACCGGCCTGAGCCGCGTCGAGCGCCTCCTGCGCGCTCAGATGACCCGCGGCCTCGACCGCGAGGTGGCACTGTTGCGCGCTGCGGGCACCCGGGTGATCCGGGTCGAACCCGGTCCCGCCGAACTCGCGGCCATGGGCCCGAACTTCATGGACTCCGCCCGGCGCCCGGCCACCCTGGCCGCCGCCCGCCGAGCCGTCCCCGCCCGGGTCGCCGAGGCGATCCGGACCGCTGTCGTCGAAGGAGAAATCGTATGAGTCACCACGAAGTGGTCGTGATCGGTGCGGGCATCTCGGGCATCTGCGCCGCCATCAAGCTCGCCGAGGCGGGCGTGGAGGATGTCGTCATCCTCGAGAAGGCCGAGACCTTCGGCGGCACCTGGCGCGCCAACACCTATCCGGGCTGCGCCTGCGACGTGCCCTCGGGCCTGTACTCGTTCTCCTTCGCGCCCAACAGCGAATGGTCGCGGCTGTTCGCGACCCAGCCCGAGATCCTCGCCTACGTCGACGGGGTGGCCCGCGACAACGGCTTGCCCGCCCGTACCCGCTTCGGGGTGGAAGTGCTCGGCGCCAGCTGGGATGACACCGACCGCCGGTGGCGCCTGGACACCAGCACCGGCGAGCTGACCGCCCGCTTCGTCGTCTCGGCCGCCGGACCGTGGAACGAGCCGCGCGTTCCCGAGATCCCCGGCCTGGCCGAGTTCCCCGGCGAGGTGTTCCACTCCGCGCGCTGGAACCACGACTACGACCTGCGCGGCAAGCGCGTCGCGGTGGTGGGGACCGGCGCCTCGGCGGTGCAGTTCGTGCCCGCCATCCAGCCCGACGTCGCCGAGCTGCACCTGTTCCAGCGCACCGCGCAGTGGGTGCTGCCCAAGCTGGACCACCCGGTGCCCGCCATCGAGAAGCGGGTGATGCGGCGCTTGCCGTTCGCGCACAAGGCCTTGCGTTCGGTCGAGTACGGGCTGATGGAAGCCCTCGGCGTGGCGTTCCGCAACCCGCGGCCGCTGATGCAGACCGTGCAGAAGGTCGGCTCGGCGTATCTGCGCGCGGTGGTGCGTGACCCGCGGCTGCGCGCCAAGCTCACCCCCGACTACCTGCTCGGCTGTAAGCGAATCCTGTTCTCCAACAGCTACCTCCAGTCGCTGACCAAGGACAACGTCGACGTGCACGCCACCGCCGTCGCCGAGTTCCGCGGCAGCACCGTGCACGGCGCCGACGGCAGCACCGCCGAGGTCGACGCCGTCATCCTCGGCACCGGCTTCCACATCCTCGACACCCCGCTGGCCGACATCGTGCGCGGCGCCGACGGCCGCACCATGGCCGAGCACTGGCAGGGCTCGCCCGAGGCCTACCTCGGCACGGTCACCACCGGCTTCCCCAACGCGTTCACCGTGCTCGGCCCGAGTCTGGGCACCGGCCATTCCTCGGCCTTCGCGATCCTGGAGGCCCAGGTCGACTTCCTGGTCTCGGCGATCGCGAGCGCCCGGCGCCGCGGCTGGGCGGTCCTGGACGTGCGTCCCGAGGTGCAGGCCCGCTACGTCGAGCAGGTGCAGGCGGCGCTGACCGGCACCGTCTACAACGCGGGTGGCTGCCAGAGCTACTACCTGGATGCCAACGGCCGCAACAGTTTCAGCTGGCCCTGGTCCACCGGCGAACTGACCCGCCGGGTCAGCGCCTTCGACCCCGACGATTTCAGCATCACCCACGACGACGAGATGGCGGTACCGGCATGAGCTACCCACGGATCGATCTGAACGGCGCGCTGGTCGCCATCACCGGCGCCGCGCGCGGCATCGGTCTGGCCACCGCCGCGGCCTTCGCCGCCAAGGGCGCCTATGTCGCGCTCGGTGACCTCGACGAGGCGCTGGCGGTGCAGGCTGCCGAGGGCCTCGGCGATCGTGCGCTGGGCCATGTCCTCGACGTCACCGACAAGGCCTCGTACGCGGCCTTCCTCGCCGCCGCCGAGAAGTGGCGCGGCGGACCGCTCGACGTCCTGGTGAACAATGCCGGCGTGATGCCCAACGGCGCCTTTCTGGACCAGTCCGACCGGATCGACCAGCTCACCATGGAGGTCAACGTCTACGGCGTCATCCACGGGATGCGGCTGGCCCTGCCCGGAATGGTGGCGCGCGGCTACGGCCACGTCGTGAACGTCGCTTCGCTGGCGGGCAAGTTCCCGATCAAGGGCCTGGCCGTGTACAACGCCAGCAAGTACGCCGTGGTGGGGCTGACCGCGGCGACCCGGCTGGAGATGGATTCCACCGGCGTGAGCGTGAGCGCGGTGCTGCCCTCGGCGGTGCGCACCGAACTCAGCTCCGGCATCGACTACGGCATCCTGCCCGCCGTCGACCCCGAGGACATCGCCGCCGCCGTGGTCCGCAGCGTGCGGACCAGGGCCGCCGAGACCGCGGTGCCGTCGTATGTGGGGCTGGCGGCCGATGTCGCCGGGCTGGTGCCCGAGCCGGTGATGCGGGTCCTGCGCAAGGCCGCCAACGACGACGCCGCGATCACCCGGGTCGACGACCGGGTGCGCCGGGCCTACCTGGATCGCATCGAAAAGCAGTGAGCCGCTGCTGAATCGCCGGCTGTGCTCGCACCGCATCCCGCGGGGGTCGGCTGGGCCGATCCCGCGGGCGCGCACAGCCCGGCGATCACTCCCGCTCGTGCAGTACGCGGTCGACCAGGCCGTACTCGAGCGCGGTCGCGGCGGTGAACACGCGGTCGCGGTCGGTGTCGCGCCGCAGGGTCTCCGGGGTCTGCCCGGTGTGCTTGGACAGGATCGCCTCGATCGCCGCGCGCATCCGGACGATCTCGTCGGCCTGCAGGATCAGATCCGGAATGGTGCCCTGACCGCGAGTCGCGGGCTGGTGCAACACGATCCGGGTGTGCGGCAGCATCGCGCGATGCCCCGCCGCGCCCCCCGCCAGCAATACCGCACCGACCGCGATGGCCTGGCCGACACAGGTGGTGTGCACGGGCGCCTTGATGAAACTCATCGTGTCGTAGACGGCGAGCATGGCGGACAGATCGCCGCCCTCGCAGTTGATGTACAGGCTGATCGGCTGGCCGGGGCTGTCGGATTCCAGGTGCAGCAGCTGGGCGATGAGCGCGTTGGCGACCCCGGAATCGATGGGTGTGCCCAGATAGACGATCCGCTCGCTGAGCAGGTGCGAGTAGATATCGGTGATCCGCTCACCGCCGCGATGCTGGGACACGACATTGGGAATCGTATAGCTGGTCATGGGTTCTCCTCTGCGAGAGCGTGTCTCACGCGGTGATGCCGATGCGGTGACGGTTGGGGATGACCTGGTCGAAGGATTCGACGATGTGGTCGATGAAGCCGTATTCCTTCGCCTGGGTGGCGGTGAACCAGCGGTCGTGCAGGGAGTCCTCGTAGACGCGATCGAAGGGCTGGCCGGTGTCGGCGGCGATCAGGCCGAGCACGGTGTCGACGGTGTAGCGCAGATCGTCGGCCTGCACCTCGACTTCGACGGCGCTGCCGCCGATTCCGGCCGAGCCCTGGTGCATGAGGATGCGGGCGTGCGGTAGCGCGAACCGGCGGCCGGGCGCGCCGGAGGACAGCAGGAACTGCCCGGCGCTGCACGCCAAGCCGAGGGCGAGGGTGGAGACCTCGCACGGGACCAGCCGCATCACGTCGCGGATGGCGAGCATCGAGGGCACCGAGCCGCCGGGGGAGTGGATCCACAGCGAGATCGGCGCCTCGGGGCCCTGCGCGGCCAGGGTGAGGAGCTGGGTGATCAGCAGGGTGCCGTTGTCGTCGTCGAGCGCGCCGTCCAGTACCAGGATTCGGCGCCCGAACAGCTGTTCGCGCGCCCGCCAGCTGAACATCGGGGTCTTGTCGTCGTGTGCCATGTCCCCACGGTGCCTCGCCCGCACCGTGTTTCGCGCCTTTTGCTGCCCCCAGCGGATCTGCTCACAGCAGCGAGCGAATCCACGGGATCGGCGCACGCCGCGTCGGTCCGTCCCGGTGAGTCAGCCCGCGGGTGTCGCGGCGAGTTCCTCGGCACAGGTGTCGAGGATCTGCCCGAAGACCCGGCCGATGAGCGGCTTGGCGAGGAGGCGGGTCACCGGTCCGCCCAGCAGCGGGACGCTGACCTCCGAGGTCGTGGTCCAGACGACCCGCGTGCCGCCGGGTGTGGCGGTGAAGGTCAGGGTACCGCCCTCGTGTCGCGCGGGCGGGAAGCTCCGATCGACCACGTAGTCGAACGAGCGCGGTGCGTCGTAACGGGTGATCCGCTCGTGGAAGTGGCCGATCAGCCAGGTGTGCCGGCGGATCGCTCCGACACCGTAGGGCGCGCCCTGCCCCGGAGTGATGAGCTTGTCGCGGAGCACCCAGCGCGAGCGCTCATAATTGGTGGTGTCGGCGCACCAGTCGAAGACCTGCTCGATCGGTGCCGCGATCACGCGTTCGACGACGACAGTTTCCATCCCGCTTCTCCCTCGAGGTCGACAGGGAGGAATTCCCCCGAATTGAATACTACTTCACGTAGTAGAGCGGGGTGGCCGAAAATCGCTGCGCCGCACAAGCGCAACGGGACGTGAGGCGGCGGGCAGAACGGCCGATGGCCCCGATCCGCCGCGGGGGATCGGGGCCATCGGGTGGTCCGGCTTACTTGGCGTCGAACTCCCTGGCGCGCAGCGAACGTTCGATGCCGGCCCGGCCCTCGGACACCAGGCGGTACAGGGCAGGCGGGTGATCGCCCGCCAGGAACTCGTCGGCCTTGGCGACCGCGTCCTCGCTGATCGCCCAGTGCGGGTACAGGCCGACGACGACGGTCTGGGCGACCTCGCTCGACCGGCGCTCCCACACCGCCGGGATCTCGGCGAAGTACTTGTCCACATACGGCGCGAGCAATGCGCCCTGACCGGCGGGCGCGAAGCCGCCGACGATGGCGCGGGCGGTGATGTTGGGCACCGAATCGTCACCCATCACGGTGTTCCAGGCCTGCGCCTTCACCTCGGCGATCGGGCGCGCGGTGGCCGCCGCCGCGGCCTGGCGCTTGCCCGCCGCGGTCGGATCGCCCGCCAGCTCGGCGTCGATGGTCGGCGCGTCGATCCCGTCGGCGTCGATCCGGCCCGCCGCCGCCAGGGCGGTGACGATGCGCCAGCGCAGATCCGTGTCGACGGTCAGCCCCGCCAGACCGGCCGCGGCCGGATCACCGTCGAGCAACTGGGCCAGCACCTCGGTGTGGCGCGGTGCGAGCTCGGCCGCGGTGAGCGCGTTGACGAAGGCCAGCTGGTGATCCGAGCCCGCCTCGGCGGCACCGGCCAGCTCGAGCAGCCGGTCGGCGAAGCCGGGCCAACCCTCCTGGTCGGCCCATCCCGGTTCGGCGTAGCTGGAGAGGGCGGTGGCGGCCTGCATGAGCAGGCGCTGCACCACGCCGATCTCGGACTCCGCGCCGATCCCGCGCTGCACCAGCGCGACGAAGTCGCGGGCCTTCATCTCGGCCTGACGGGTCATCTCCCAGGCCGCCGACCAGGCCAGCGTGCGCGGCAGCGAGTCGGCGATGTCCCCGATGCGCTGCACGACCACGTCGAGCGAATCGGGATCCAGACGCAGCGAGCAGTAGGTGAGGTCGTCGTCGTTGACCAGCACCAGTTTTCCGCGTGCCACGCCCACCAGCTCGGGTACCTCGGTGCGTCCGGTCGCGTCGAGGTCGAGCTCGGCGCGGTGGGTGCGCACCAGCTTGCCGTCGACATCGTCGTAGACGCCGACCGCGATCCGGTGCACGCGGTGCTCGCCGGCGCCGGGCTCGGCGCCCTCCTGCACCACGGCGAAGCTCGAGAACGTGCCGTCCGGCGCGACGAGGAAGTCGGGACGCAGGATGTTGAGGCCGGTGGTCTTGAGCCACTGCGCGCCCCAGCTCGACAGGTCACGGCCCGACGCCTTCTCCAGCGCGGCCAGCAGATCGTCGAAAGTGGCGTTGCCGTAGGCATGTTCGGCGAAGTAGTCACGCAGACCGGCCAGGAACGGCTGCAGGCCGACATAGGCGACGAGCTGCTTGAGCACCGAAGCGCCCTTGGCGTAGGTGATGCCGTCGAAGTTGACCTCCACCGCGTGCAGGTCGGGGATGTCGGCGGCGATCGGGTGGGTCGAGGGCAGCTGGTCCTGGCGATAGGCCCAGGACTTCTCCACATTCGCGAACGTGGTCCAGGCGCTGGTGTATTCGGTGGCCTCGGCCTGGCACAACACCGAGGCGAAGGTGGCGAAAGACTCGTTGAGCCACAGGTCGTCCCACCACTTCATGGTGACCAGGTCACCGAACCACATGTGCGCCATCTCGTGCAGCACCGTCTCGGCGCGGCGCTCGTAGGACGCGCGCGTGACCTTGGACCGGAAGACGTAGTCCTCGAGGAAGGTGACCGCGCCCGCGTTCTCCATCGCGCCCGCGTTGAATTCCGGCACGAACAGCTGGTCGTACTTGCCGAAGGCGTACGGCACGCCGAAGTTGTCGTGGTAGAAGGCGAAACCCTGCTTGGTCTCGGTGAACAGGCGCTCGGCGTCCATGTGCTCGGCCAGCGAGGCGCGGCAGAACAAGCCGAGCGGGATCTCGCCGTGGCTGTCGGTGTAGGTGTCGGTCCACCGCGCGTACGGGCCTGCGATCATGGCGACCAGGTAGGTGCTCATCTTCGGGGTGGTCACGAAGGTGTGCCGCACGACCGCGCCGACCTTGTGCTCCTCGGCGGTGGCGCCGTTGGAGACGACCTTCCAGTCACCGGGCGCGGTGGCGACGATGTCGAAGGTGGCCTTGAGGTCGGGCTGGTCGAAGCAGGCGAACATCCGCTTGGCGTCGGCGGTCTCGAACTGCGAGTACAGGTAGACGTTGTCGTCGGCCGGATCGACGAAGCGGTGCAGGCCCTCGCCGGTGTGCGAGTACTCGCAGTCGGCCTCGACGACGAGTTCGTTGGTCGCGGCCAGCGCGGGCAGGGTGATGCCGGTCGACTCGTCGTAGTCGCTCACATCGAGCGGGGTGCCGTTGAGGACGGCCGAGCGCACCCGCGCGGCCACCAGGTCGATGAAGGTGCTCGCGCCGGGGGTGGCGGTGAAGGTGACGGTGGTCTTCGAACCGAAGGTGTCCGACACTTCCGAACCCGCGCTGCGCGGCTGGTCGGTGAGGTCGAGTTCGATCCGATAGTTCTGCACGGCCACCGTCGCGGCGCGTTCGACCGCCTGGTCGCGGGTGAGATTCGGGGCGGACATAGATCTCCTTCGTCGTCGACGAACACGGCACTCCTCGCGCGTTCCGGTTCGCACCGGTGCGCACATCAGCGTCCACAATGCCACTTGCCGTGCGGCGTCGCTCACGAGTTTCCCGCCGATGCGGCGCCGCCCGCGCGCACCGGCGGCGCCGCCACCCACCGGTGGCGGCGCGGGTCCGGTCAGCGCATCGTGACGACGAGTTTCCCGAGCGTCCGATCCGTCTCGCCGATCGCGTGCGCCTTCGCCGCCTCGGCCCGCGGGAACACCCCGGCGATGGTCGGGCGGATGGTGCCGGCGGCGAGCAGGTCGGCGACCGCGTTCATGCCCGCGTGATCGGCCTCCACGAGCAGCGCGGCGAACCGGACGCCCCGCTCGGCGGCCGCGGCCCGCAGGTCGTCCTGGGCGCCGGCCCGGATGGTGACGAGCAGGCCGCCGGGTCGCAGCGTGGGCAGCGACCGGTGGGAGTTCTCCTCGCCGAGCGTGTCGAGCACCACATCGACGTCGCGCACGACCTGCGCGAAATCGACCTCCCGGTAGTCGATCAGTTCGTCGGCGCCCAGCGCGCGCAGGTGCTCGTGCTTGGGCGCGCTCGCCGTCCCGATGACATACGCGCCCCGCGACTTCGCGATCTGCACCGCGAGGTGGCCGACCCCGCCCGCGGCCGCGTGGATCAGCACCCGCTGGCCGGCCTCGAGATTCGCGGTGTCGACCAGCGCCTGCCAGGCGGTGAGCGCGGCCAGTGGGGTCGCCCCGGCCACGATGTGGTCGACCCCCGCGGGCTTGCGGGCGAAGGCGCGCGCGGGCCCGACGACGTACTCGGCCAGCGAGCCGTGCCCGTGCGGATAGGGCAGCATCCCGAACACCTCGTCGCCGGGCTCGAACAGGGTGACGCCGAAGCCGACCGCCTCGACGACACCGGAGACGTCCCAGCCGAGGACGAACGGCGGTGCGGGCAGGAACAATCCGGGGATCGCGCGATGTTTCCAGTCGGTCGGGTTGAGGCCGGCCGCGTGCACCCGGACGAGCAGCTGGCTCGGACCGGGGAGGGGGCGGGGGAGTTCGACCTCGTGCAGGACCTCGGGTCCGCCGAGGGAGTCCTGGCTGATGGCGTGCATGGTGTCGGTCATGGGGTCAACGGTGCCGGGTGCGACCCGGCGAGAAAATGGCAAGATTGTCATCCTCCGATAGAATCGTGCCATGCATCGCGTGGTGGTCCTGGCGCTCGACGGCGTCTACCCGTTCGAACTCGGTACGCCCCAGCGGATCTTCGGGACCCTCGACGACCGCTTCGAGGTACTCACCTGCTCGGCCGACGGGCGGCCGGTGCGGACCTGCGCCGACTTCCGGATCGCCGTCGAACACGGGCCCGAGTTGCTGGCGACCGCCGACACGGTGGTGATTCCGGCCTCCGACATCACCGAGGCGTTGCACGGGCTCGGCGAGGTGACCCTGGGCGCGCTGGCGCGGATCCGGCCCGGCACCCGGATCGTGTCGATCTGCACCGGAGCGTTCGTCCTGGCGGCGGCGGGTTTGCTGGACGGGCGGCCCGCGACCACGCACTGGCGCATGGCCGACTCGTTCCGCAGGCACTTCCCCCGGGTCCGGCTCGACCCGGACGTGCTGTTCGTCGACGACGGCGACGTCCTGACCTCGGCGGGCGCGGCCTCCGGCGTCGACCTGTGCCTGCACATCGTGCGCGCCGACCACGGCAGCGCGGTGGCCAACCACGTGGCGCGCCGCTGTGTGGTGCCGCCGTGGCGCGAGGGCGGTCAGGCGCAGTACATCGACCAGCCCGTCCCCGATCCCGCGATGGCCAGCACCGCCGCGACCAGGCACTGGGCGCTCGAACACCTCGAGCTTCCGCTGACCATGGCGGAACTGGCCGGGCACGCGCGAATGAGTCAGCGCACCTTCGCGCGCCGCTTCGTCGACGAAGTGGGGACGAGTCCGGGTCGCTGGCTCACCCAGCAACGCGTCGCCAGGGCCAGGCTCCTGCTCGAGGCCAGCGATCTGTCGGTCGAGCAGATCGCGAGCCGCGTCGGCTTCGCGACGGGCACCTCGCTCCGCCAGCACTTCCAGGTCGCCGTCGGCGTCGCCCCGCTGGCCTACCGCCGCACGTTCCGCGTCGCCGATGGCGAGCGCGCGACCGCCTGAGCGGCAACCCCGCCGACCGCGGCTGGTCCGGCTGCGCACCGGCGACCGTCATCGCGGCGCGGCTACGGCCAGGCTGGGCACACGTCGGCGACCGCCGTCGCGGCCTGGGTGAGAGCGCGCCGCATCGGAATGTGACCGCCCTCGCGTCGTGGTGACCAGGTCGGATTCGGTGCCGGGGGTGGCCGGTACAGTCCTTGCATACCGAGGATGTACGCCCACCCAGGATTCGGAGGCTCGACGTTGAAGCATGTGCACGCCGGGAAAGTTCGTGACCTCTACGAGGACGGCGACACCCTGCTGCTCGTCGCGTCGGACCGCGTCTCGGTCTACGACGTCGTGCTGCCGACGCCGATTCCGGAGAAGGGCGCGCTGCTGACGCAGCTGTCGAACTGGTGGTTCGAGTACTTCACCGGCATTCCCAACCACGTGGTCTCGGCCACCGACGTGCCCGCCGAGTTCGCCGGGCGCGGTATCCGGGTCAAGCCGCTGAAGATGGTCCAGGTCGAGTGCATCGCGCGCGGGTACCTGACCGGGTCGGGGCTCAAGGAGTACCAGCAGTCGGGCACCGTGTCCGGTATCGCGCTGCCGCCGGGGCTGCGGGACGGCGACAAGCTGCCCGAGCCGATCTTCACCCCCTCCACCAAGGCTGCCGAGGGGCACGACGAGGCGATCAGCTTCGCCGACGTGGTGAACCAGGAGGGTCGCGAGGTGGCCGAGCGGCTGCGCGATCTCACCCTCGAGATCTACTCGCGCGGTGCCGAGCACGCGGCGAAGGCGGGTGTGATCGTCGCCGACACCAAGGTCGAATTCGGCTGGGACGGTGACGTTCTCACCCTCGGCGACGAGGTGCTCACCTCCGACTCCTCGCGTTTCTGGCCCGCCGACGAGTGGGAGCCGGGCCGCGCCCAGCGCTCCTTCGACAAGCAGTTCGTGCGCGACTGGTCGACCTCCACGGGCTGGAACAAGGAGTACCCGGGCCCGGAGATCCCCGCCGACGTGGTCGAGGCGACCCGGCGCAAGTACGAAGAGGCCTACGAGCGCATCACCGGCAAGACCTGGGGTGGCATCCAGTCCTGAGGTTTCCGCGACGCCCGTCGGTGAACGGGCGTCGCGCCCCCTCTCTTCGCGATCGTGGGGCGTCAGTGCACCGGCGCGAGAACGCCTTTGACCTCGCAGATGTGGTCCATATGCTCGGTGCCCCACGCGCCGAGCGTCACCAGCGCCGCATTGAGTGAGACCCCGAGCTCGGTGAGGGAGTACTCCACTTTCGGTGGCACCTGCGCGTAGACCTCGCGGTGGACGATGCCGTCGTGCTCGAGTTCGCGCAGCTGCTGGATCAGCATCTTCTCGGTCACCCCGGGGACCAGTCGCTTCAGGTCGCCGAAACGCTGGGTGCCGGTGGACAACGCCCACAGGATCAGCGCCTTCCACTTGCCGCCGACGACATCGAGCGCGGCATCGATACCGCAGGAATACGGACGCTCTCGCTGCTTCATGCTCGCCTTACTTACTTTTTGGTGAGTATTGGACTTGATAGTCGGTACTTGTGCAGTGTAGCGCTACCGGCGAATCTAGGAGTGCGTTGCCGACCGGCAACCAGAACTCCGAACCAAGGGGAAACATGACCAACTCGGCGACGGCGCAGCGGGTTTCGGTGCTCGGTCTCGGCGCGATGGGTACGGCGCTGGCGCGGGCGCTGCTCGCCGGCGGCCACCAGGTGACGGTGTGGAACCGCACCGCGGCGCGGGCCGAGGCGCTGGTGGCCGAGGGCGCGGTGCTCGCGGCGACCTCCGCCGAGGCGATGGCGGCGGCCGATCTGGTGATCCTGTGCGTGCTCGACGACCCGGCGGTGCGTGAACACGTCGAGCCCGCCGCGGCGCGACTGCGTGGTCGCACCGTGGTGAACCTGACCACCACCACGCCGGAGCAGGCACGGTCGCTGGGCGCGTGGGCGCTGGCCAACGAAGTCGACCTGATCGACGGCGGCATCATGGCCGTGCCGTCGATGATCGGCGGACCGGCGGCGTTCGTGCTCTACAGCGGCGCGACCGCGGCCTTCGAGCGGTTCCGCGCCGTGCTGGAGCTGTTCGGCCGCGCCGAGTTCGTCGGCGCGGATTTCGGCGCCGCGGCGATGTACGACCTGGCGATCCTGGGCGGCATGTACTCGATGTTCGCCGGCTTCCAGCAGGGCGGCAAGATGGTACGCACCACCGGTGGCACCGCGGCGCACCTGGCCACGCTGATGGCGCCGTTCCTGCAGGCGATGACGACCATGCTCGCGCAGTACGCCCCCGGCATCGACGACCCGGAGAACTACGTCCCGGAGCAGAGCGCCGAATTCACCGCGGGCGCACTCGGCACCATCGACAAGGCGGCCGCCGAATCCGGCACGCCCACCGAACTCTTCGGTGTCCTGCTGCGCGCACTTCCCGGCATCTAGCCGCCGTGGGAGACCGCCGTCGGGCGCGATCGCGCGGTGACCGGGCCGGTCACC
>NZ_JBCGFB010000028.1:60492-64322 GCF_038752175.1 Nocardia sp. No.11
CCGGGCCGGTCACCGCGCGATCGCCGGTCCTCAGGCGTTCACCAACTGCGCGGCCAGGAAATCGTCGACGAAGCCCTCGGCGGTCGCCTCGAACGCGGCGTAGTGCGCGATGCGGGCATCGCCGCTGATCGCCTCGCCGATGATCAGGTTGCCTTCGGCGTCCAGGCTCTGCGGCTGATCCTCGGCGTCGGGAAGCAGACCGACGCGAGAGTCGGCGAAACCGCTGTAGTAGGCCAGACCCGCGCTGAGCTGGGCTTCCAGCAACTGCTGCATGCCGGGCAGGATCTCGTCGCCCGCGGTCGCACCCGCCAGGCCCAGCCACAGGATGCGCTTGCCCGCCAGGCGCGGCTTGCTGCGGCCGTAGGCGAATCCGTAGTTCCAGACGCTGTCGATCCAGCCCTTGAGCGTCGCGGGCACGCTCTGCCAGTAGACCGGGAACACCACGACCACCACCTCGGCGGTCAGTAGCCGCCGCATGTGCGCCTCGGTCCCGGGGGAGTACCGCTTGTCGCGGTCGCCCCAGTCGGGCTGGTCTGCCACGGTCATTCGCGGGTCGAAGTTCTCGGCGTGCAGATCCAGGAAGTCGATCGTGTACCCGGCGGCGGTGAGCCGGTCGGCCGCGCGGCGCGCGATATGGGCCGACAGCGAGTCGGCGCGGTGGTGGGCGAGCACGACAAGCGCTGTGCGAGTGTTCGATTCGGACTGCTGCGACCCGGTGGTGGTCGGGCCGGTCGGCACGGTGGTGATGGGCGACTGCGACACGGTGGGCTCCCTGTTCGATCGTGGTGTGGGGCGGTGCGCCCCGTGTCTTCGAGTCAACCGCGATTCGCGTGGACGATCTATGGGTGATCATCTCGGGTTGATAGGAGTTCGTCTACGCTGGTGGCATGGACCCGTTGAGTTCACTGCTGAGTGGCATCCGTGCCGACGGCTCGGTCCTGGCCCATGCCGTCCTGCGCGCGCCGTGGACGATCCACTTCGCCGACCGGGCGCCGCTGATCATGGTGTGCGTCCTGCGCGGTGGCGGCACCCTGGTGCTCGCCGACGGTTCGCGCACCCGCCTCGTCGCGGGCGACACGGCGGTGGTGCAGGCCGCAGAACCGTTCCGGCTCATCGACATCGACACCCCCGACGATCGCGCACCGGTGGAATACGAACTGTCCTGCTTCGTGCCGAACGGCTTCGGTCCGGCCGATCTGAGCTGTGCCACACCGGAATTGATCGAGGAGGTCGGCGAAACCGGTGCCCCGGAGGAGACCTCGATGATCGTGGGAGCCTATCGCGCCTCGGGCAGGCGACACGAGCGGCTGTTGCGCGCCCTGCCGCCGGTGATGGTGGTCGCCGCCGACAGTGATGTGTGCGCCTGGCTCGAGGATTCCGCCGCCGAGGCCGTCCGGCACAGCGCGGGCTCGCAGGCGATGATGGACCGCCTGCTGGACTGGGCGCTGGTCTGCAACCTGCGCACCTGGCTCGCCGAACAGCAGCACTGCGCGCCCGCCTGGTATCGCGGGATGGCCGACCCGGTGGTCGGTCCGGCACTGGAAGCCATCCACGCCAAACCGTTCCAGCGCTGGACGGTCGCGAGCCTGGCCGCCGAGGCCGCGGTGTCACGGGCGTTGTTCGCCAAGCGGTTCACCGAGGTGATCGGCGAACCGCCGCTGACCTATCTGACCGAATGGCGGATGGCCGAGGCCGAGGAACTGCTCGCCGATCCCGCGCGCAGCGTCGCTCAGGTGGCGACCAGTGTCGGCTACTCCGACGCCTTCGGGTTCAGCGCCGCGTTCAAGCGCTCGCGCGGCAGCAGCCCGACGGAGTTCCGGGCCGCGCTGGTCTGATCAGGTGCGCGGGGTCAGCAGGACCAGCGGGATCTCCCGGTCGGTCTTGGTCTGGTAGTCGCCGTAGCCCCGGTAGCCCGCGACGACCCGGGGCCACAGTGTCGCCCGTTCTTCGGGGGTGGCGATGTGGGCCGTCATCGGGCGGGTCGGGCCGGTCTGCAGCGACACCTCGACGTCGGGGTTGTCGCGCAGGTTGAGATACCAGGCCGGGTGGGTCGGATCGCCGCCGCGGGAGGCGACCACGACGATGGTGTCACCGTCGACGACCGGCGCGGTCAGCATCACCTTGCGCGGCGTGCCGGATTTGCGGCCGATCGTGGTCAGCTCGAGGGACGGCATCCCGAAGATGCGGTTGCCGACCCGGCCGCCGGTGAGCGTGAGCAGGGCGCGGTGACCGGCGTTCATGATCTTCAGCTGCAGGTCGCTGGGCATGACCGCAATCTACTCCGCGTCCGTGAACGCCCGGGGCACGCGAGGTCAGCCGATCAGCTCGGTCAGCCGGGTGAGGAAGGGGCGCTGACCTTTTCCGAGTTTGTCCAGCGCGGTGGCCGGATCGAACCAGGCCGCCCGGTCGATCTCGGGGAACTCGGCGCGGCGGCCCGAGCGCGGCGGCCACTCCATCTCGAACGTTCCCGGGACCACGTCGGCCGGATCCAGATCGCCCTCGACGGCCCACGCGGTGACGGTCTTGCGCCGGTTCCCGCTGCCGTATCGCACCTCGCCGAGCGCGGTCCATTCGCCTTCGGGCACCGGCAGGCCGAGCTCCTCGGTGAACTCCCTGGCCGCGGCCACGCGCGCCGATTCCTCCTCGGGGACGTACTCGCCCTTGGGGATCGACCACGCCGAGGCGTCCTTCTTCGCCCACAGCGGGCCGCCCAGGTGTCCGAGCAGCACCTCGATCCCGTCCGCGCCGTGCCGATAGACCAGGACGCCCGCGCTGAATACCTCCGTCACGAACCAGAGTCTGCCATCCGCGCGGTCAGTCGAGGCCGTCGACGAACCGGCCGAGCAGGCGGGCGAACTCGGCGCGGTCGGCATCCGGCCAGCCGGTCATCGCGCGGTCGAAGGCGCCGCGGCGGCGCTCGTGCGCGCGGTCGAGCAGGTCCCGGCCCTGCTCGGTGAGCACCAGCAGTGAGCGTCTGCCGTCGGACTGGTCGGCGGCGCGGCGCAGGTAGCCCGCGGTCACGGCGGCCGCGACGAGCTTGCTGGCGCGGGGCTGGTCGACGGCCAGGGCTGCGGCCACCGTGGACACCGTCGGGGCGGTCGCGTCCTCGACGACATCGAGCACGTCGAAGGCTTGGCCGCTCGGCGCGTCCGCCGCCAGGGTGCGCCGGGTCTGCCGCCGCCGGATGGTGATCATCGCCCGTTCGATCCGCTCGACCTCGTCCACGGGCTCATGCTACCTTCGAACATATACATGTAATAGGACATGTAATTGTCGATAGACATGAAAGGTGGACGATGACTGAGCGCAGATTGATCGGCTATCAGGTCAAACGCCTGGACCGACTCATCGAAGCGACCTTCGATCGGGCGGTGGACAGTGTCGGGATGTCGCGTCGGGAATGGCAGACGCTCACCACGATCGTCCGGGACCCCGGCGCCGATCCGGTCGACGCGTTGCGTCCGTTCTGGGACTCCGCCGACGAGTCGATCACCGATGTCACCACCGCACTGGCCACGCGGGGCTGGATCGCCCGCGCGGACAGCGGTCGGTGGGCGGCCACCGACGTCGGTCGGGCGGCGCACGAGTCCGCCGCCCGGTCGGTGGGCGCCATCCGTGGACAACTGGGGGAGGGGATCACCGCGGCCGAATTCGCCGCGTTCACCGACACTCTCGCGCACATGATCGCCAACCTCGAGCAGTCGGGCTAGCCGACCACGGCCAAGCGAGGCCGGATCTCGGCGCGAGCCCGCCGGGCTTCCCCGCCCGGGCCGACGCTCAGTGGGCGGGCGTGGTTTCCGCAGGCCGCTGCGGCGAGCCCGCCGCGCCCG
>NZ_JBCGFB010000029.1:0-63394 GCF_038752175.1 Nocardia sp. No.11
GCCCGCCGCCGGCCGGCCCGCGGCCGCCCGCCCGCACCGGTGGGTCGAACAACAGCCGGGCCATCCTGCTGCTCGCGGCCGCCGTGGCCGCGTTCACGGTGATGCTGATCGTGCTGGTCGTCACGCGCGAGCGGGGCACGGACCCCACGCAGCAGGCGCTGGATCCGGTCACCGTCACCACGGTGGTCGATGGCAAGGTCAGCACCGTGGTGATCGTGCCGGAGCAGGAGACGGTCACCGTCTCCGCGCCGCCGAGCTCCACGCCGACCGGGCCGACGACCCCGGGCGCGAGCTCGTCGGCGCCCGCGACGAGCACCTCGGGCAAGCCGACCGCCACCCCCAGCCCGACCAGCACCACGATCACCACCACCCCGTTCGGCCCGCCCAGCCCGGACCGCATCAGCCAGTTCATCGCCGGGTACTACGGCATGCTGCCCGGCAATATCGGCGGTGCCTGGGCGCAGCTGGCGCCCGGCTATCAGGCCCAGACCGGTGGCTACGGGCAGTACTCCTCGTTCTGGTCGACGGTGCGGTCGGTGACTGTCGGCTCGATCACCCCGAGCGGGGAGAACCGGGCGGTCGTCTCGCTCACCTACCAGCTCACCAACGGCACGGTGACCTCGGAGAACCGCTGGATCCAGGTCAGCGGGACCGGCGCGAACCTGCAGATCGCCGGGTCCGGGGTCTGACACCTACCGGCTACCCTGAACGCGGCCCGGCGTCCGCCGGGCCGACCCGGCGGGGGAGAGAACGAGGCGAGTAACAGGTGAGGGCGCGACCGGCCGCGGTGCTGTGGGACATGGACGGCACGCTGCTCGACTCGGAGAAGCTGTGGGACATCGCGGTACGCGAACTGGCCCGCGAACACGGCAGTGAGCTCACCGACGAGATTCGCCACGCGCTGATCGGCGCCTCCGGGCCGAACGCGCTGCGCATGCTGTTCGAGGGGATCGGGGTCGAGGCGACGCCGCGGGTGATCACCGAGGCGGGGGATTTCCTCGAACGCCGGGTCACCGAGCTGATGCTGGGTCCGATCCCGTGGCGACCCGGGGCCAAGGACGCGCTCGCCATGGTGCGCGCGGCGGGTCTGCGCTGCGCGCTGGTCACCAACACCAAGCGCTCGCTCACCGAATACGGGCTCGACACGCTGGGCCGCGACTTCTTCGACATCTCGGTCTGCGGTGACGAAGTGCCGCACGGCAAACCCGATCCGGCCATCTACCGCAAGGCCGCCGACCTGCTCGAACTCCACCCGGCCGACTGTGTGGCGATCGAGGATTCGCCCACCGGCGCACTCGCGGCACAGGGCGCCGGCTGCGGCCTGATCGTGATTCCGTGCGAAATCGCGGTTCCCGAGGCGCCGGGGCGGGTATTCCGGGAGTCACTGGTGGGTTTGTCGGCCAACGATCTGGGGGCCGCGCTCGTGGTGCGCGACGAACATTTCGGCAGCGCAGCGAGATAGGGCGAATAGCCTACCGTGATAATTCCGCTATCGACAGGGAATGTACGAAAACTGTTGCCGCACAGTTGATTTCATGACGCTGTGATCTGCCCGGGATAGGCCGGATTTGCCGAAACCCTGGGCGTGTCGGCGAAAGTTCCCGCAAACTGAACTCATGACAGGGACGCGGGGGCTTGACGAAATCGTCGACATCGCACGGTATCCGCTCACCGATCTCGGTGGCCCGGGCCGGCGCGCCGCGGTCGAGGCCGCCCGCGCGGAACTGGCCGAGGACGGCTGCACGGTTCTGCGCGAATTCATCCGCCCGGAGCTGTGGGAGACGCTGCGGGTCGAGGGGGAGCAGATCGCCCCGCACGCCCATTACCAGGTGGAGCGGGTCAACGCCTACAACATCCCGCTCGACGCCGATCTGCCCGCCAACCACCCGGCCCGGATCGTGCTCGATCGCGGCAACGCCTTCGTCGCCCGCGACCGCATCCCCGTCGACGCGCTGATCCAGCGCCTCTACACCGACCCCGTCTTCCAGCGGTTCGTGGCCGACTGTTTCGAACTCGACGAACTGCACGAATTCGCCGACCCGCTGGCCGGTCTGTGCCTGAACGTGGTCGAGCCGGGCATGTCGCACCCGTGGCATTTCGACACCAACGAGTTCACCGTCAGCATGCTGACGCGGCGCCCCGACGCCGGCGGTGTCTTCGAATACTGCCCCAACATCCGCGACCCGCACGCCGAGCACCTCGACGACGTGCGTGCCGTGCTCACCGGCGAGGGTGAGCGGTTCATCCGCGCCCTGGAACTGCGTCCCGGCGACCTGCAGCTGTTCAAGGGCCGCTTCTCGCTGCACCGGGTCACCGAGGTGGCCGGTGCGGGACAACGACATTCGGCGATCTTCGCCTACACGGACCGGCCCGGGGTGATCGGCACTGTCGAACGCACCAGGCAGCTGTTCGGCCGTGTCCTGCCCGACCATGTGGCCGCCGCGGCCGACGCCGTCCGAGGTGACCGACTGCTCGACTGAGAGGAACCGCCCATGTCCGTTCCGTTGCACACCACCGGCAAAGCATCCTTCGACGACATCTACGAAAGTCCCGATCCGCGTGCCTACTTCGCGCGGATGAACGAGCTGGACTACCGGATCCCGGAGCTGGCCAAGCCGCACTTCCAGGAGCAGTTGCGCCAGTTGCGGGCGGCACGTCCGGACCGGATCCCCACGGTGCTCGACCTGGGCTGCTCCTACGGGGTGAACGCGGCGCTGCTGCGGACCGGTACCACGGTCGAGGAACTGGCCGGGCACTATCGCGACCACGCCGAGACCGACAAGGTCGGGCTGATCGCGGCGGATCGGGAGCGGTTACGCGCCGACCTGATGCCCGACGTACGCTTCGTCGGGATGGACGCCGCACGCCCGGCGCTGACCTACGCCCATGCCGCCGGATTCCTGCACGACTACGTGCACGCCGACCTCGAGGCCACCGAGCCGACCGAGGCCCAGCGTCGTGTGCTCGCCTCCGCCGATCTGGTGATCTCCACCGGGTGCGTCGGCTACATCACCGAGAAAACCCTCTCCAGGGTCGCCCAGGCGGATCCCCGCAAGCGACCGTGGATGGCGCATTTCGTGTTGCGGATGTTCGATTTCGGCCCGATCGCCGCCGAACTCGCCGCGCTCGGCTATCGCAGCGAGCAGCGTCCCGGTATGTTCCAGCAGCGGCGCTTCGCTTCGGCCCAGGAACGTGCACAGGTGCTGGAAGCGTTGGCGGCCAAGGGAATCGACACCACCGACCACGAAGCCGAAGGCTGGCTCTACGCCAACCTGTTCGTGTCCCGCCCGCATCCCATCGAGACCTGAGGATCTGGATTGAACCAACCGACGTTCGCCGCCGAAGACAGCCTGCCCCGGGTTCCGCTGCCGACACTGGACGACAGCTGCGCACGGTTCCTGCAGTGGTGTCAGCCGTTGCTCGGCGCCGAGGAACTCGCCGCCACCGAGGCCGCAGTAGCCGAGCTGCTGCGGCCCGGTGGGGCAGGCCGGACCCTGCACGCCGCGCTCGCCGAGTACGACGCCACTCCGGGGGTCGGCAGCTGGCTCGACGAGTTCTGGCCCTCGCGGTACCTGGGCCGCCGCGACCGGATCGCGTTGAACGCCAACTTCGTCTTCCTGTTCCGCGACGACACCCCGCTGGCCGCCTCCACCGTGGCGGGCCAGGCCGAGCGGGCCGCCGCGATCATCGGCGCCGCCGTGGACTACAAGCTGGCGCTGGACGCCGAGCGGATCCCGCCGGTCACCCAGCGCGGGCAGCAGCTGTCGATGTGGCAGAACAAGTACCTGTTCTCCGAGACCCGCATCCCGGGCGAGGTGCAGGACACCGTGCGCAAGCCCTACAGCCCGGAATGGCCGGGTCCCTCGGACGCGCGCCACATCGTGGTCTTCTACCGCGGCAACATCTTCCGGATGGACGTGATCGGCCCCGACGGCGTGCCGTACGCGTTCTCCGATGTCGTCGACGGGCTGCGCGCGGTCATCAAGGGCGGCACCAAGCCCGCGGCCACCGATACCTCGGTCGGACACCTGACCACCAAGGCGCGGGCGGAGTGGGCGCGCAGCCGGGCCACCCTGCGCGCCGAGGCGGCCAACGTCGCGGCCTTCGACGAGATCGAGACGGCGCTGTTCGCGGTCTGCCTGGAGGACTTCGCCCCGCGCGACGAACTGCACGCCTGCGATCAGCTGCTGCACGGTGACAGCGCCAACCGGTACTTCGACAAGTCGGTGTCGTTCATCGTCTTCGCCGACGGCCAAGCCGGCATCAACATCGAGCACTGCGGCCTCGACGGCACCACCGTGCTCTCGTTCGTGGACGCGCTGCTCGAGCGGACCGCCCAGGACCACGCCGCCACCAGCGGTGCCAGGGCCCAGGGGCTGCCGCAGGTCGAGCCGGTCGAATTCGTCCTCGACTCGGCCGCCCGCGCCGACATCGCCGCGGCGGGCGCGGACTTCGCCCGCTTCGCCGCCGACACCGCGACCGCCCTGGTCTCCTTCGACGACTTCGGCACCGGCGCGGCGAAGAAGCTCGGCATCTCGCCCGACGCGTTCGCCCAGCTGGCCTACCAGCTCGCCCACCGGCGCAGCAAGGGCCTGACCGGCGCCACCTACGAGTCCATCGCGACCAGGCAGTTCCGCAACGGTCGCACCGAGGCCATGCGCGTGGTGACCCCGGAGATGGTGGCCTTCGTCGACGCGATGGTCGACGACACCGTCGCGCGCGAGGACAAGCTGGCCGCGGCCCGCACGGCGGCCGCCGCGCACGTCGGCCGGGCCAAGGAGTGCCAGGCGGGTCAGGCGCCCGAGCAGCACCTGTGGGAACTGCAGTGGATCCAGCGCCGCCGCGGCGCGGAACTGGGCGTCGCCGACGAGCAGATCGCGCTGTTCGACAGCCCCGGCTGGACGATCATGCGCGACGATTACCTGAGCACCAGCTCGGCGCCGTCGGTGCACATCCGCTACTTCGGTTTCGGCTCCACCAGCCCCACCTGCATCGGTATCGCCTACGTGCTGTTGCCGGATCGCTGGAACATCTACCTGGCCACCCCCAAGTCGGTGGCCGACCAGATGTACGCCTTCGCCGACCACCTGCGCACCGCGGTCGCCGACCTGCGCGTGCTGCTGGCTGGGTAGTCGACAGCGCGGGCGCCGCGGGTTCGCGGTGTTCGTTGGAGCGCTGGCGCGCTCGAGTTCGCGGCCCCTTGTGTCCCGCCGGTCAGGCACCGTTGCTTGCTCCTTCGTCGCCTACGCAACGGCGCCTGACCGGCGGGACGGCCGCGAACCGGCCACTGCGTGGCCGCTGCTCCTCGGGGTCGCGGGTACGGGGCTGGGGATGCGGGCACGGGCGCTTCCCACGCGCGTGGGTGCAGTGTGGGAAATGTGGTGGCGGGCGTGTGAAACAATCTTTCCTCGTGAAGAACTTCGAATCCCTGTTCGCCGAGCTGACCGAGCGTGCCCAGACCCGTCCCGAGGGGTCGGGCACCGTGGCCGCGCTGGACGCGGGCGTTCATTTCCAGGGTAAGAAGGTGCTCGAGGAAGCCGGTGAGATCTGGCTGGCCGCCGAGCACGAGAGCGACGAAGCCCTCGCCGAGGAGATCTCCCAGCTGCTGTACTGGGTCCAGGTGATGATGGTGGGTCGCGGGCTGAAGCTCGAGGACGTGTACCGACATCTGTGACGGCTGATCCGTCCCGGTCGACACCTCCGTTCGTCTTCTCCCGAAAGGTCCCCCCATGTTGCGCGTCGCAGTTCCCAACAAGGGCTCGCTGTCGGAATCCGCCGTCTCGATCCTGAGCGAGGCCGGTTACCGCAAACGCACCGATTCCCGCGAGCTGACCGTCCTCGATCCCGCCAACCAGGTCGAATTCTTCTTCCTGCGGCCCAAGGACATCGCCATCTACGTCGGCTCCGGTGAGCTCGACCTCGGCATCACCGGCCGCGATCTGGCCCTGGATTCCGGTTCACCGGTCAGCGAGCGGCTCTCGCTCGGGTTCGGCCGCTCCTCCTTCCGCTATGCCGCCCCGGCCGGCGAGGACTGGAAGGTCGAGGATCTGGCGGGCAAGCGCATCGCCACCTCCTACCCGAACCTGGTCCGTGCCGACCTCGCGCGCTTCGGCATCGAGGCCGAGGTCATCCGCCTCGACGGCGCGGTCGAGATCTCGATCCAGCTCGGCGTGGCCGACGCGATCGCCGATGTCGTCGGCTCCGGCCGGACCCTGCGTCAGCACAACCTGGTCGCCTTCGGCGACTCGCTGTGCGATTCCGAAGGCGTGCTGATCGAGCGCACCGGCTCCGACCAGGGCGACCGGGCGCGTAACCAGCTCATCGCGCGCATCCAGGGTGTCGTGTTCGCCCAGCAGTACCTGATGCTGGACTACGACTGCCCCAAGTCGCTGCTCGACGAGGCCGTCGCCATCACGCCGGGCCTGGAGTCGCCGACGGTCTCCCCGCTCACCGACCCCGACTGGGTCGCGGTGCGCGCCCTGGTCCCGCGCAAGCAGGGCAACGACCTGATGGACCGCCTCGCCGACCTCGGCGCCAAGGCCATCCTCGCCACCGACATCCGCTCCTGCCGCGCGTTCTGAGCGCCCGCCCCCGAGCGCGGACGCGACTCACCGTCCGCGCTCGCGGGTAGGATGGACGGCGGATTTGTCCGGGCGATCGATGATCGGGGCGACCATGTCGAACAAGAACGAGCACGAAGAGAAGATCGAGAAGGAACAGGTCGAGCGCGAGGAAGAGCGGCGTCGGCTGGAGGAAGAAGAGGAACGTCGCCTGCGGTAGCGGGTGATGAGCAGCCCGCCGGGTTCGGTGAACCCGGCGGGCTTTGTCGTCGGTAGGCGGTGGTCGACGGGGTGCGCGAGATCGGTTCAGGGTGAGCGCAATCGGTGTGCGGGAGGCGACGGCGTTGCTACCTTGCGGACTCTCGATGAGGAACCCGAGGAGTCACCGTGTCGCAGACACAGCCCGAGCCGCGGCCGGGCAGCGTATTCACCTGGAATGAGGACTGGCTGGCGACGATCGTCGGGCTCGCGCTGATCGGTCTGGTGCTGGCCGGGGCGATCCCGGATTGGCTGGTGCCGTGATGAGCGAGGCGAAGGCCACCACGGAAACAGCGGCGCTACAGGCGAATCCGCGGCCGACGGTCACCGACATCGTCGCCGGGATCCTGCTCGTGCTGGCCCTGGGCGCGCTGACCCGATTCTTCGACACCCAGGTGCCGCAGTGGGCGGCCGACACACCGTTCCAGCGGATCGCCAAGTCGGTCGAGTACCCGGTGTACGCGATCGCGATCGGCCTGATCGGCAACGTGATCCTGAGCAAACTCGGCCTGCGGGAACGGCTTTCGGCCGGATTTCGGACCGAGTTCTTCATCAAGACCGGTGTGGTGCTGCTCGGCGCGTCGATCAATCTGAAGATCCTGGTGACGGCGGCCGGGCCGTCGATCATCCAGGCGCTGGCGCTGATCACCATCGTCTTCGGTTTCACCTGGTGGTTCGGCGGCAAGCTCGGGCTCGACGACAAGCTGCGGGCGCTGCTGTCCTCGGCGGTGTCGATCTGCGGGGTGAGCGCGGCGATCGCGGCGGCCGGTGCCGTGCAGGCGCGGCGCGAGCAGATCGCCTACGCGGCCTCGCTGGTGATCATCTTCGCGCTGCCCTCGATCTTCCTGCTGCCCTGGCTCGCCGACGCGTTCGGCCTGTCGGACGCGGTGGCGGGCGCCTGGATCGGCGGCAACATCGACACCACCGCCGCGGTGGCCGCGGCGGGCGCGCTGGCCGGTGAGGACGCGCTGAAGATCGCGACGATCGTCAAGACCACGCAGAACGCGCTGATCGGGCTCGTGGCCATCGCGCTGACCGCCTGGTTCGCCTTCCGGGTGGACCGCACGCCGGGCGCGGCCAGACCCAGCCTCGGCGAATTCTGGTCCCGATTCCCGAAGTTCGTGCTCGGCTTCCTCGCCGCCTCGATCATCGGCACCCTGTACCTGCAGTCGGTCGACAAGAAGACCGGGGCGGCGCACATCGCGATCATCAACGACCTGCGCACCTGGTTCCTGATCCTGGCCTTCGTCTCGATCGGCCTGGAGTTCTCGTTGCGCGGGCTGCGGGAGGCGGGCTGGCGGCCGATCGCGGTCTTCGGGTCAGCGGTCGTGGTGAATCTGGCTGTCGGCCTCGGGCTTTCGGTGCTGCTGTTCCGCGACTTCACCGTGTGAGGGTGCGCGGCCGTCGCCGCAGGGCGGCGGCCGCGCACCGGGGGCTCAGACGTCTTCGGCGGGCCGTGCTTCCGGCAGCCCCAGCTCCACCGGCGCCTGTTGTGGCCAGCCCGGATACGGCGGCGGGGCGCCACCGAACTCCGGGCACAGGTGCTGGAAATCGCAGAACCGGCACATCGTGTTGCGGTTGGGCGGGAAATCACCCGTGCGGCCCGCCTCCAGGATCGCCTGCCACAGCGCCGTCAGGATCCGTTCGAAGCGTTCCAGCTCGTCGCGGTCGGGGGAGTAGGTGAGCAGCACCTTGTCGGCCAGGTAGATCAGCCGCAGCTGGGCGGGCACGATATCGCGGGTGCGCAGGATCATCAGCGCGTAGAACTTGAGCTGGAACAGCGCACGCGCCTCGTGCGTCGGGCCGGGGGCGCGGCCGGTCTTGTAGTCGACCACCCGCAGCAGGCCGTTCGCGGCGACATCGATGCGGTCGACGAACCCGCGCAACGGGATGTCGCCGGCCAGCTCGACCTCCACCCGCTCCTCGCGCGCGTGTGCCTCGAACCGGGTCGGATCCTCGAGCTCGTAGTAGCTCTCGACGAGCCCGCGCACCTCGTCGAACAGTGCCTCGGGACCGCCCTCGGCGACCAGCTCGTCGATCCCGGCCCGATCGGCGCGCACCCGATCCCACGCCCCGGGCACCAACTCCGCCGCCCTGGCCGGGTGTCGCTCGGCGGCGGGCAGCCCGAACAGATCCTCGAGCACGGCGTGGACCACCGTGCCCCGCACCGCGGCTCGCGTCGGCGGCTCCGGCACCCGATCGATCGCCCGCAACCGGTACTTGAGCGGACACTGCTTGAAATCGCTTGCCCGCGAAGGTGACAGCGCCGGTCGCGACCGCGGGGCCGGACCGTCGGCGGTGTCGTCGGCAAGGGACGCGGACACGGGCACTGACATGGTTCGCAGAGTATCGGCACCCACCGACACGCGTGCCGCACCTCACCTCCGCCTCACCCCGTTCCGGCGACGGCACCCCGACCTGGCAGGCTGAGAGGTCCACTCGAAGAACGGAGATACATGACGGCCAGACGGACCGGTCCATTCGCCATCGGGGACCGGGTGCAGCTGACCGATGCCAAGGGGCGCCTCTACACGGTGGTGCTGGAGGAAGGGAAGGAATTCCACACCCACCGCGGCGGCATCAAGCACGACGACCTCATCGGCACCGACGAGGGCACCGTCGTGAAGTCCACCAACGGCACCCCCTACCTGGCGTTGCGCCCCCTGCTCGTCGACTACGTGCTGTCGATGCCGCGGGGCGCGGCCGTCATCTACCCGAAGGACGCGGCGCAGATCGTCCACGAGGGCGATGTGTTCCCCGGTGCCCGGGTGCTCGAGGCGGGCGCCGGTTCCGGCGCGCTGACCTGTTCGCTGCTGCGCGCGGTCGGCCCCGAGGGCGAGGTGATCTCCTACGAGATCCGCGACGACCACGCCGAGCACGCCATCCGCAATGTCGAGACGTTCTTCGGCGAGCGCCCGGCCAACTGGTCGCTGACCGTCGCCGATGTCGCCCAGTACGAGGGCGAGCAGGTCGACCGGGTCGTCCTGGACATGCTCGCCCCCTGGGACGCGCTGCCCGCGGTGTCCAAGGCGCTGGTCCCCGGCGGTGTGCTGATCGTCTACGTGGCGACGGTGACCCAGCTGTCGAAGGTCGTCGAAGCGCTGCGCGAGCAGGAATGCTGGACCGAACCCCGCTCGTGGGAGTCGATGGTGCGCGGCTGGCACGTCGTCGGCCTGGCCGTGCGGCCCGAACATCGCATGCAGGGCCACACCGCCTTCCTGGTGAGCGCGCGTCGCCTCGCCGAGGGCACGGTCACCCCCAAGCCGCAGCGTCGGCCGTCGAAGGGCTGATACCCGGACCCGTGGCGGCTCGCGCGGCGCGCCACTAAGGTGCGATGCGGGAGCCGCTCGCGGTCGAGCGGCGTGGATCGCGACCCGGCGGGTCGCGCTCGGAGGGGGCAGCATGCCGGAAACCGAATCGTCCGCGACGAAGGATCCGTCCGCCGGGATGCTGTATCCCGGCGACTCCCCGCGCCTGTATCGCGCGGTGTTCAACGTCTTCCCGCCATACCTGTTCGGCGGGGTTCGGGTGAAACACATCGCCGCCGATTGGACCTCGGTCAGCGTCGCCTACCGGGTGCGTCCGTGGAACCGCAACAGCCCGAACCGGGCCGCGTTCGGCGGCACCCTGTACTCGATGACCGACCCGTTCTTCGCGATCATGGCCTACGGACAGCTCGGGCGCGGCTACCGGATCTGGAACATCACCGGTTCCATCGAATTCCTCCGGCCGGGGCGGGGCACCGTCACCGCCACCATGGGCCTGTCGCTCGACCAGGTCGCCGGCATCCGCGCGGCGACTGCGACGGGCGCGAAGTCGATCACCGAACACCGCGCCGAGATCGTCGACGCGAGCGGCGCCCTCGTCGCCCGCGCGGCCCAGCAACTCTACGTCCGGCGGCTGCCGGACCGACCGTAGGAACCGGCCGCCGCGGCTTCCCTGTGCGGTGCACAGCGGGCGAACGGCCCCGGCTGGACCCCGACGGGTAGCCGAGGCTGTAGCGGGCGTCAGGCGGGCGTGCAGGGGGCCTGCGCGAAGCCCAGCAGGAGGCAGCCGCTGGCGTCGGAGAGCTTCCAGGTGCCGGCGACCTGCTCCCAGGTGACCGGGAAGGCGGGCGCCGTGCCGTGCGGCGAGGTGATGGTGACATCGGCGGTAGCGGTGTTCCCGCTGGTCACGACGTTGTCGACGGCGAAGGTGAGGGTGTAGCCGGCGAGCATGCCGTTCATCTGGTCGATGTTGGACTTGCGCGCGTCGCCGTTGACGATGAGCTCGGCCTTGTCGTCGGTGGACAGCGCCGGGTCCGCGAACGCGATCAGTGTCGCCTTCAGGGAATCGGCGGTGGGGGCGGCGGCGTTGTCACCGGACGGAGTTGCCGAAATGCTGGACGGAGCGGCCGCGATACTGGTACTGCTGCTGGTGGCCTTCGTCGAGGAATCGTCGGAGCCGCCGCAACCGGTCAGTCCGACGGTAACGGCGAGCGCCGCAGCGGCGGTAGCGACGGTGACACGGATCGTGCGGGTAGGAAGGAGCATGCTCGGCAACCTTTCGGCTCGATGGGCGAGTGCTCTCGCCTGCTGCCCCGGATCGGGGTGTTAGGGGAGCCTAACACGCGTAATTCGGCGGCCGATGTCGTACCTGCCGTACAAGATGTGATCACGACGAAACCATGTCGGAAAGCGAGAACGGACCGCGCCCGGTAGCGTTGAAAGACCGGGACTGGGAGGAGCAGCATCATGAGCCCCAACGAGAATTCGGATTCGGCGGCCTGGCGAGAGCTCGAGGCGGTACGCGCCGAGGCGGCTGCTCTTCGCAGACAACTCGCCGACTCGCCGGATCGCGCACGCGAATTGGAAGCACGGATCGATTCGCTGACCATCCGCAACGGCAAGTTGATGGACACGCTCAAGGAAGCGCGCCAGCAGCTGATCGCCCTGCGTGAGGAAGTCGATCGCCTGGGTCAGCCGCCCAGCGGCTACGGCATCGTCATCCACACCTACGAGGATCAGACGGTCGACGTCTTCACCTCCGGTCGCAAGATGCGCCTCACCTGCTCGCCCAACATCGACGTCGCGACGCTCGAGTACGGCCAGACCGTGCGCCTCAACGAAGCGCTCACGGTCGTGGAGGCCGGGAACTTCGACGCCATCGGCGAAATCGGCACGCTGCGCGAGATTCTCGACGACGGCAGGCGGGCCCTGGTGGTCGGTCACGCCGACGAGGAGCGCGTGGTCTGGCTGTCCGGGCCGCTGTCCAAGATCGCCGAGTACGACGACATCGACGACCCCGACTCCCCGATTCGCAAACTGCGGCCCGGTGATTCGCTGCTGGTCGACACCAAGGCGGGCTTCGCCTTCGAGCGGGTGCCCAAGGCCGAGGTCGAAGACCTTGTGCTGGAAGAGGTTCCCGACGTCGACTACACCGACATCGGCGGCCTCGGCAGGCAGATCGAGCAGATCCGGGACGCGGTGGAACTGCCGTTCCTGCACAAGGATCTGTTCCGGGAGTACGCGCTGCGTCCGCCCAAGGGCGTGCTGCTCTACGGTCCGCCCGGCTGCGGTAAGACGCTGATCGCCAAGGCCGTCGCCAACTCGCTGGCCAAGAAGATCGCCGAAGCCCGTGGTGAGGACGCCAAGGAGGCCAAGTCCTTCTTCCTCAACATCAAGGGCCCCGAGCTGCTCAACAAGTTCGTCGGTGAGACCGAGCGCCACATCCGGATCATCTTCCAGCGGGCCCGCGAGAAGGCCTCCGAGGGCACCCCGGTGATCGTGTTCTTCGACGAGATGGACTCGATCTTCCGGACCCGTGGTTCGGGTGTCTCCTCCGATGTGGAGACCACCGTGGTGCCGCAGCTGCTCTCGGAGATCGACGGTGTCGAGGGTCTCGAGAACGTCATCGTGATCGGCGCGTCCAACCGCGAGGACATGATCGACCCCGCGATCCTGCGGCCCGGCCGCCTGGACGTCAAGATCAAGATCGAGCGGCCGGACGCGGAATCGGCGCAGGACATCTTCTCCAAGTACCTCACCGAGACGCTGCCGCTGCACGAGAGCGATCTTCGCGAGTTCGACGGCGACAAGGCCGCGTGCGTGGACGCGATGATCGAGAAGGTCGTCGAGCGGATGTACGCCGAGAGCGACGACAACCGGTTCCTGGAGGTCACCTACGCCAACGGTGACAAGGAGGTCCTGTACTTCAAGGACTTCAACTCCGGCGCGATGATCCAGAACATCGTCGACCGGGCGAAGAAGTACGCGATCAAGTCCGTGCTCGACACCGGGAATCCGGGTCTGCGGATACAGCACCTCTTCGACTCGATCGTCGACGAGTTCGCCGAGAACGAGGACCTGCCCAACACGACCAACCCGGACGACTGGGCTCGGATCTCGGGCAAGAAGGGCGAGCGGATCGTCTACATCCGCACGCTGGTCACCGGCAAGAACGCCTCGGCGAGCCGGGCGATCGACACCGAGTCCAATACGGGTCAGTACCTGTAAGCCCTACGACGGAAGGCCGCGTTCCCCCGGGGACGCGGCCTTCTCGCGTACCGGGAATGTGTGATTTTTTTCCCGAAAACGCCACGCGACACAGAGTGGATAGGGCACGCTTCACATGTTCGTCGCACCTGATGAGGACCCGTAAACGAGGAGTGTTGTCATGGCCGGTTCCGCCGCTGATCTGCTGACCGAGATCATCCTGCAGACCATTCAGAACCTGTTCAGCTCGATCAGCGCCGGCTGATCACCAGCCGTCCGACGAGGGCCGCGTCTCCCACTCCCGGAGACGCGGCCCTCGGTCGTTGATCAGGCCTGTGCGGTGGTCACCGCGTTGAACACCACATCGGCCACCGGCGTGCCGTCGGCCCCGCCACCGGCGACACCGGCGTTCGCGATGGTGGTGAGCGCGTCCATGCCCGCGGTGACCCGGCCGAACGGGGTGTAGTTCGGCGGCAGCTGGGTGTCGCGGTAGACCAGGAAGAACTGGCTGCCGTTGGTGCCGGGGCCCGCGTTGGCCATCGCCACGGTGCCCGCGGGGTAGACCGCGCCGGCCAGGTTCTCATCGCCGAACTTGTAGCCCGGGCCGCCCATGCCGGTCGCGGTGGGATCGCCGCACTGCAGGACGTAGATGCCCTGGGTGGTGAGCCGGTGACAGCGGGTGTGGTCGAAGTAGCCCTCGTTCGCCAGGAACGCGAAGGAGTTCACCGTGCGCGGCGCGGCGGCGGCGTCGAGTTCGATCGACACGACGCCGCAGGTGGTGTCGAGCGTCGCGGTGTAGGACGCGGCGGGGTCGATGGTGAGGGCGGGCTCGGCGGCCCACTGCTTGCCGTTCGGCACCCCGGCGACGGCCGGGGCGCAGCCCGGGACGACCGCCTGGTGGGCGGGGACGGACTGGGCGGCGGGGGCGATCGCCACCAGCGCCGTGGCGGCGGCGGCGAGGCCGAGCGCGGCCCGCCGGGTGGTGCCGACGATGGAACGGTCCTGCGAATGACTGCTCACCTGGACGGTGTCTCCTCGGAATGGGTGCTGCCGGACGATGTACCGCGCATCCTGCCAGCCGCGGCCGCCGGACGGGGAGGGACCGGCCGAACTCGGTGGCCGGGCTAGCGTGCTCGCAATCGCCACAGCGAGGTGGTCTCCGCGGTGCGGGCCGCGGCCAGCGGATCGTCGCGATCGCTCGCCCGCGGATGCCGCGGCCGGGTGGTCGAGCGGGCCAGCACCTGTAGTCCGGCGTCGTCGAGCAGGCGGGGGAGGTGGCGGGCCGAGCGCAGACCGAGCAGCTCGGCCAGGTCGGACAGCACCAGCCAGCCTTCACCGCGCGGCGTCAGATGCGCGCGCAGACCGTACGCGAAGTCGGTGAGCATCGACTGATCCTGGTCGTAGACACCCCGTTCCAGATCGGAGGTCGGGGTGCCGGGTAACCAGGGCGGATTGCAGACGACGAGATCGGCGCGGCCCTGCGGATACAGCGTGGGACCGGTGACGGTGATCCGGTCGGCGTAGCCGAGCCGGGTGAGATTGTCGGTCGCGCAGCGCACCGCGCGCGGGTTGATGTCGGTGGCGACGATCCGGGAGACGCCGCGCTGGGCGAGCAGCGCGGCGAGCACGCCGGTGCCGGTGCCCAGATCGAAGGCGGTGCGCACCTCGGGATTCAGCGGCGCGTCCGCGACCAGGTCGACGTATTCGCCCCGGGTGGGGGAGAAGACCCCGTAGCCGGGATGGATGCGCGCGCCGAGCGCGGGCACCTCGACCCCCTGCTGGTGCCAGCGATAGGAGCTGAGCACCCCGAGCAGTTCCGAAAAGGTGACGACCCGGCCCGCGGTGGCGGGCCCGTAAGCGGCGGTGCAGGCCGCCCGCACATCGGGGGCGCGGCGCAGGTCGAGGTCGTTGGTGTCGTCGAGCTGGACCAGGACGGCGCCGAGAATGCCCGCGCGGCGGCGCTTCCTGGCCCGCTCGTGGTCGTAGCGTGAGGTCAGGTCACCGGTCGGCGCCACGGTGCGCGCACGGTCGGCGCGACGGGCCAGCGCCTGCAGGAGCTGACGGCCGTTGTGGTAATCGCCCTGCCAGAGCAGAGATTCGCCGGCTTGGATCCGCCGGAACGCCTGATCGGCGGGCAGGCGATCGCCGGCGGTCGCCACGGCGGTCGGCGCGGGTGCGCCGTTCTCGGAATGCCACGGCGCGGTGTGCTGGATGCGGTCTTCGGTCCAAACGATGGTGGACACGGGAGTCTCCCGGTGGTCGATGGTGCTGGTGACACGACGAGCACTTCGACGCCGGGGTGCGAGCGGGTGAAACGGACAGCCTCGATCGCTACCGCGCCGAAATGCGCGGGTCTGCGTCGCCGAGGACCATGCCGAGCGTCACCACTGCTGCCTTTCGAGGGGGAGGAAAGCTCCATTCTGCCGTATCGGCACCGCGCGTGCCCGGCCGGGTCGTGCCCGGACAGGGTGGTCACCGCCGTCGGTGGGTGCGCTCGCGACCGCTCAGGGGCGGCGGATGCGGCGGTAAGTGGGTGTCGCGGTGGTGGCGGTGGCGAGCTCGGCGGCCAGCCAGGGGAGGTCGGTGTCGGGGGTCAGAGCGCCCAGTGTGAGGCGGAGGTGGTCGGCGGGCGGGTGGGGGCCCACCTCGAAGGGGCCACCCGGGGCGGCCTTGATGCCGGCCGCGGCGAGGCTGATCATGGCGGCGTTCTCGTCGTGGACGGGGAGCCAGAGATTGATGCCGTCGCCCGGGGACACGGTGACGCCGTGGGCGGCCAAGGCGCGGCGCAGGGCGGTGGCGCGGCGGCGGTACTCCAGGCGGGCGCGGGCGACGGTGGCGCGGGCGTCCGCGTCGCACAGCATCGTGAGCAGAACGCGCTGGAGCAGCCGGCTGGACCAGCCGGGGCCGA
The DNA here is from genome assembly GCF_038752175.1 of Nocardia sp. No.11. NCBI lineage: Bacteria > Bacillati > Actinomycetota > Actinomycetes > Mycobacteriales > Nocardiaceae > Nocardia > Nocardia sp. No.11. The sequence continues at coordinate 16,200 of NZ_JBCGFB010000029.1, forward strand.
GCATGCGGCGCTCGACCACCGGGTCGAGCAGGGCCGCGGGGCCGCCGGCGACGGCCAGACGCAGGTCGGCGCCGTGGGATTTGGAGTACGAGCGGATGTAGACGCCGCGGTCGGGGAAACGGGCGGCGAGTGAGCGCAGTGGGCTGGTCGCGATGCCCGCGGAATGGTCGTCCTCGATGATCAGGGCCGGGTGTGGCGCCAGCAGCGCGGCGAGCGCGCGGATCCGAGCAGTGTCGAGGGAGGCGCCGGTGGGGTTGTGCGCGCGGGGCTGCAGGATCACCGCGCGGGGTGCGGGGCCGGTCAAGGCGCGCGCGAATTCCTCGGGGCGGAACCCGGATTCGTCGAGGCGCACGGGGATCGGCCGGGCACCCAGCCGGGCCAGCAGGTCCAGGAACGGCGGGAAACAGGGGTCCTCGACGATGACCGGATCGCCGAATCGGACATGCGCGGCGAGCAGCCGGTCGACGGCGTCGAGTGCGCCGTCGAGCACGGCCAGCCGCTCGCACGGCCACGGCCAGTCGGCCCGCAGCGTCGCCGCAAGCGCGGGCAGGACCGCTTCGCCGAGATAATGCGCGGACAGATCGCCCGGCGCGGTGTCGCGGGACAGGGCGTGCAGGGCGGCGGCCAGATCGGGCAGCAGTGCCGGATCGGGGGTGCCCCGGGACAGGTCGACACGAAAAGCGTTGTCGGAGGGCGAATGCAGCCGCTGATAGCGCCCGGCGGGCGGGGCGGGCAGCTCCCCGACGAAGGTGCCCGCCCGGCCCCGGGCGACGATCGCGCCGGTGGCCGCCAGCGCCCGCCACGCCTGATTGACGGTGGCGGGGGAGACTCGCAGTTCGCGCGCGACCTCGCGCACAGTCGGCAGCCGGGTGCCGGGAGCGAGTGCGCCGGAACGGATCCGGCGGCCGACGGCGGCCGCGATCCCGGCGGCGCTGCGCTCGTCGAGGTCCCCGGCGAAGTCCGCGGGCAGCACGGTCGGCGAGGCGTCGGTCATGGCCCCATTCTGCGGCCGTAACAGACCCTATCCCCGGTACACCGCCATGTTTTACGACAACGAAACTGTTTCCGCGCAGTTGTAACACAATGCGATCGTCGGAGGGGGCAATATAACAAAGCATGGGAATCGTCAGAGCGGCCCTGGTCCAGACCACCTGGACCGGCGACAAAGAATCCATGATCAAAGCCCACGAGGACTACGCCCGGGAGGCGGCGGCGCAGGGCGCGCAGGTGATCTGCTTCCAGGAGTTGTTCTACGGACCGTATTTCTGCCAGCAGCAGGACCCGAAGTTCTACGACTACGCCGAATCGGTGCCGGGCCCCACGACCGAGCGGTTCGCCGCGCTGGCCGCCGAACTGAACATGGTGATGGTGCTGCCGGTGTACGAGCAGGAGCAACCGGGCGTGCTCTACAACACCGCGGCGGTGATCGACGCCGACGGTAGCTACCTGGGCAAATACCGCAAACACCACATACCGCAGGTGCACGGCTTCTGGGAGAAGTTCTACTTCCGGCCGGGCAATCTGGGCTGGCCGGTATTCGACACCGCGGTCGGCAAGGTGGGGGTCTACATCTGTTACGACCGCCATTTCCCGGAGGGGTGGCGTGCCCTCGGACTGGCGGGCGCGGAAATCGTGTTCAACCCGTCGGCGACCTCGCGCGGACTGTCGAGTTATCTGTGGAAGCTCGAACAGCCGGCTTCCGCGGTGGCCAACGAGTATTACATCGGCGCGATCAACCGGGTCGGTATCGAAGCCGAATACGGCGACGACGATTTCTACGGCACGAGCTATTTCGTCGACCCCGAGGGGAAATTCGTCGGCGAGGTCGCCTCCGATACCGCACCGGAATTGGTCGTCCGTGACCTGGACATGGACTTGATCAAGGTGGTGCGCGATCGGTGGGCCTTCTATCGAGACCGCCGACCCGACGCCTACGGCGCGCTGGTGGAGCCGTGATGCGCACCTTCATCCACGGCGGAACGGTGGTGAGCGCTACCGGGTCCCAGCCCCTCGACGTGCTGATCGAGGACGAGACGATCGTCGCTGTCCTGCACCCGGGTTCGACCGTGTTCGGGGCCGACCTGGCCGCGTCGGCCGAGACCGTCATCGACGCGACCGGCAAGTACGTGATCCCCGGCGGCGTCGACGGCCACACCCATATGCAGCTGCCGTTCGGCGGCACCGAGGCCAGCGACACCTTCGAGACCGGGACCAGGGCCGCGGCCTGGGGCGGCACCACCACGATCGTCGATTTCGCGGTGCAGAAGCCGGGGCAGCGGGTGCAGGACACCCTGGCCGAGTGGCACGAGAAGGCGGCGGGCAACTGCGCGATCGACTACGGGTTCCATCAGATCGTCGGTGATGTCAACGACGAATCCCTCGAGGGGATGAGCGAACTCGTCGCCGAAGGAGTCACCAGCTTCAAGTTGTTCATGGCCTATCCGGGTGTCTTCTACTCCACCGACGGGCAGATCCTGCGGGCCATGCAGACCGCGGGCGACCTCGGCGCGCTGCTGATGATGCACGCCGAGAACGGCATCGCCATCGACGTGCTGGTGGAGCAGGCGCTGGCCCGCGGCGACACCGCCCCCTACTTCCACGGCACCAGCAGGCCGTGGCAGATGGAGGAGGAGGCGACCCACCGCGCGATCATGCTGGCGCAGCTGACCGGCGCGCCGCTGTACGTGGTGCACGTCTCGGCCAAGCAAGCGATGGAACAGATCGTCACCGCACGCGACGCGGGGCACAACGTCTTCGCCGAAACGTGTCCGCAGTACCTGTACCTCTCGCTCGAAGAACAGCTGGGGGCACCGGGTTTCGAGGGCGCGAAATGGGTGTGCTCGACCCCGCTGCGGTCGCGGGCGGAAGGGCATCAGGACGAGTTGTGGCGCTATCTGCGCACCGGCGACGTCACCGCGGTCAGCACCGATCACTGTCCGTTCTGCATGAAGGACCAGAAGGAGCTCGGGCTCGGCGATTTCAGCAAGATCCCCAACGGCATCGGCGGCGTCGAGCATCGGATGGATCTGCTGTTCCAGGGTGTCAAGGACGGGCGCCTGTCGCTGGAGCGCTGGGTGGAGGTCTGCTGCACCGCGCCGGCCCGGATGTTCGGGATGTATCCGCGCAAGGGTGTCATCAGCCCGGGCGCCGACGCCGACGTGGTGATCTACGACCCGAACGGGCACACCAGCATCGGCCTCGGCAAGACCCACCACATGAACATGGACCACTCCGCCTGGGAGGGCTTCGAGATCGACGGGCACGTCGACACCGTCCTGTCGCGTGGCCGGGTGATCGTCGACGACGGCGCCTATCACGGCCGCGCCGGGCACGGACGTTTCGTGCGGCGCGGGCTGTCGCAGAACCTCCTGTAAGAACCCCTATCGGAAACGGAGAGTGCCATGGACATCGGTGTCGTCCTGCAGTGCACCCCACCCGCGTCGCGGGTGGTCGAGTTGGCCAGACTGGCCGAGACACACGGGTTCTCGCATGTGTGGACGTTCGACTCGCACCTGCTGTGGCAGGAGCCGTACGTGATCTACAGCCAGATTCTCGCGGCCACCCGCAAGGTGATGGTGGGTCCGATGGTCACCAATCCGGCCACCCGGGACCAGACGGTGACCGCGTCGACCTTCGCCACGCTCAACGAGATGTTCGGCAACCGCACCATCTGCGGCATCGGCCGCGGCGACTCGGCGGTGCGCGCGATCGGCGGCAGGCCGACCTCCCTGGCGGCGCTGCGCGAATCGGTGGAGGTGATCCGGGAGCTCGGCAACGGGCGCAGCGCCCGGATCGGCGACACCGAGGTGCGGTTCCCGTGGGCGGCCGAATCCCGGCTCGACGTGTGGGTGGCCGGGTACGGGCCCAAGGCGCTCGAGCTCACCGGCCAGGTCGCCGACGGGTTCATTCTGCAACTGGCCGACCCCGACATCGTCGCGTGGACCGTCGCCAAGGTGCGTCGTGCCGCCGAGGCCGCCGGCCGTGACCCGCGTTCGGTGCAGATCTGCGTCGCCGCGCCCGCCTACGTCACCGACGGGTCCGCCGCCGCGCTGGCGCACGCCAGGGAGCAGTGCCGCTGGTTCGGTGGAATGGTCGGCAATCATGTGGCCGCCCTCGTCGCGAAATACGGTGCGGACGGCGACATCCCGGCCTCGCTCACCGACTATGTCGCGGGCAGGCACGGCTACGACTACAACGAGCACGGGCGAGCGGGCAATCCGCACGCCGACTTCGTCCCCGACGAGGTCGTCGACCGGTTCTGTCTGCTCGGCCCGCCGGACGAACAGCTCGCCCGCCTCTGGGAACTGGGCAAGCTCGGCGTCGACCAGTTCGCCGTGTACCTGCAACACGATGCGAAGACGGCCACTCTCGAGGCCTACGGCGAGCAGGTGCTGCCTCGCCTGCACCGGCCCGTCACGGCGACCAAGGACGTCGGATGAACGCGGTCGGCATCGCCCTGATCCGGGGCGCGTCTTCGGCCGGGATCGTAGCGGTGGCGCTGTCCTCGGCGCTGACGGCGCAGCGGTACGCGCGCAAGCGGGTGCCGGTGCGGGTGCGGGAGCACCGCGAATGACGATGAGCGCGAACATGATCGATGCCACGGCGGTGCTGCCCGCGGCAGGCCGGGCCACCGCGGTGCGGCGCGCGCGGGTGGCGCGCGTCGCCTACGCGGTCGCCGCGTTCGCTTCGGTCGTCGTGATCTGGGAGCTGGTGAAGCTGCTCGTGCCCGCCGACGGCGTCGGCATCGGTGGTGTTCGGGTGCTGCCGCGCACCGGTGACGGCGCCCTGCCGCATGTGTGGGCGGTGGTGACCGTGCTCGGCGAGACGGACGGCACCGGCACCGTCGGCACGACGCTGGTGCGCACCGCCGGCTTCACCCTGATACTGGCCCTGCTCGCGCTGCTGCTGGGCACGGTGGTCGGGATCGGGCTCGCGGTGGCGATGCAGCGGTTCGGCTGGCTCGAACGCGGCATCCTGCCCTATGTCGTGCTCTCGCAGACCGTTCCGCTGATCGCGCTGGCCCCGTTGGTGGCCGCGTGGGGCGGCAGGCTCGCCATCGGCGGCCAACCGTGGCGGCCGTGGATGAGCATCGTGGTGATCGCCGCCTATCTGGCGTTCTTCCCCGTCGCGATCGGCATGCTGCGCGGCCTGCACGCGCCGTCGGCGGCTTCGGTGGAACTGCTGCGCAGTTGCTCGGCCGGGTGGTGGGCGACCCTGACGCGCTTGCGTTTTCCCGCCGCGGTGCCGTCGCTGATGCCGGCCTTGCGATTGGCCGCCGCCGCGTCCGTGATCGGCGCGGTGGTCGCCGAGATCTCCACCGGCACCACAGGTGGGATCGGCCGCCAGATCATCGTGTTCTCCCAGCAGGCCACCGGCGACGCCGCCCGGCTCTACGCGGCGGTGATCGCCGCGGCCCTGCTCGGGGTGGTGCTGACCGGGCTGGTCGGACTCGTCGAGCTGGCCGTGCGCCGCTACAACCATCCGCCGGGCACCGGCGACACCTCCTCGTAGACCTCGCTTTCCAGGAAGAAGTACCCATGACCACCTCAGCCGGCGCCCCGGCGCCACCGGCGGTCGAGCTCACCCACCTCGGCAAGACCTTCGCCGCCGGTGCCGTGACCGCGCTCACCGATGTCTCGCTCACCGTCGCTCCGGGCGAATTCGTCTCGCTCATCGGCCCTTCCGGCTGCGGCAAGTCCACCTTGTTGCGGATCATCGCCGATCTGGAGACACCGAGCGGCGGCACCGTCACCGTGCACGGCAAGTCCGCCCGGCAGGCCAGGATCGACCAGGACTACGGCATCGCCTTCCAGCAGGCGGGGCTGCTCGACTGGCGCACCGTCGCCGCCAACGTCGAACTGCCGCTGGAACTGCACCGGGTGCCCAAGGCGCAGCGCCGGGCCCGCAGTGCCGAACTGCTGGCGATGGCGGGGCTCACCGAGTTCGCCGATCGCTATCCGGCCGAACTGTCCGGGGGCATGCAGCAGCGGGTCGCGATCGCGCGGGCGCTGGCGCGCACCCCGGCGCTGCTGCTGATGGACGAGCCCTTCGGCGCGCTCGACGAGATGACCAGGGAACGTATGCAGGGCGAACTGCTGCGGATCGCGGGCGAGACCGGGGCCGCGGTGGTGTTCGTGACGCACTCGATTCCCGAAGCGGTGTACCTGTCGGATCGGGTGGTGGTGCTGTCGGCGCGACCCGGCCGGATCAGCGACATCGTGCCCACCGGCGGGTGGGGGCGCGACACCGGTGCCGATGTGCGGTCCTCGGCGGAGTTCTTCGCCGCCGTGGCCGCCGTGCGCGCGGCGCTGCGCGGGGAGCCCGCGGAGCATGCCGTGGCCGGACGGGACCTGCCATGAGGACCTGGCTGCCGCCGATCGTGGTGGGTGTCGTCGTGCTGGTGCTGTGGCAGGTGCTCACCGTGGTGGCGGGGGTGCCGTCGTTCCTGCTGCCCGCACCGAGCGCGATCGCCGAACAGTTCGTCGCCAACGCGGGCCGGATCCTGGACGCCGCGCTGGCGACCGGGGCCAACGCGCTGGTCGGGTTCGTGCTCGGGACCGTGCTCGGCATCGCCGCCGCCGTCCTCGCGGTGCGGTTCCGGATCGTCGACGGTCTGCTCACCCCGCTGGCCGCCGCCGCGGCCGCCGTGCCCATCGTGGCGCTCGCGCCGCTGCTGAACACGATGTACTCGACCACGACGGAGACACCGCGTCGCCTCGTCGTCACCATCGTCGTGTTCTTTCCGGTATTCGTCAGCACCGCGCGCGGGCTGCGCGAGGTGCCGAAGGTGCAGGCCGACCTGATGAGCTCCTACGCCGCGACCGGCTGGCAGCTCACCCGCGCCGTGCGGCTGCCCGCCGCGCTGCCGCACCTGTTCACCGGCCTGCGGATCGCCGCGCCCGGCGCGGTCATCGCGGCCGTCGTCGCCGAGTACTTCGGCGGCCTGCAGAACGGGCTGGGGAGCCGGATCACCTCCGCCGCCGCCAATACCGCCTACCCCAGGGCCTGGGCGTACGTCGTGGGCGCGATGGCGGTCGGGCTGGTGTTCCTGCTCGCCGTTCTGCTGCTCGAACAGCTCACCCGCCGGCCCAGAACACCCCTGCTGTCCACCATCCGATGAGGGAGATCCATCCATGAGCACGACCGCACTCCGGCTGCGCCGTTGTCTGGCGCTGGCCGCGCTCGCCGCCGCCGCGCTGACCGGCTGCAGCACCACCGACACCGCTTCGGAGACCACCGCCGACGGTCTCACCAAGGTGAAACTGCAGTTGCAGTGGTTCAAGCAGGGCCAGTTCGCCGGCTATCTGGCCGCCGTCGACCAGGGGTTCTACCGGGAGCAGGGGCTGTCGGTGGAGATCCTCGACGGCGGCACCGACATCGTCCCGCAGACCGTGCTCGCCCAGGGACAGGCCGACTACGCCGTGGCCTGGGTGCCCAAGGCGCTGGCTTCGCGGGAGGCGGGTGCGGGCATCACCGAGATCGCGCAGGTGTTCCAGCGCTCGGGCACCAAGCAGGTCTCGTTCAAGGCCGACAACATCACCGGACCCGCCGCGCTGCGCGGCAAGACCGTCGGAAACTGGGGCTACGGCAACGAGTTCGAGCTCTTCGCGGGGATGACCAAAGCCGGCATCGACCCGGCCGAGGACGTGAAACTGGTCCAGCAGCAGTTCGACATGAACGCCTTCCTCGCCAAGGACATCGCGGCCGCCCAGGCCATGTCCTACAACGAGTACGCCCAGTTGCTCGAGACGAAGAACCCCGCCACCGGAAAGCTCTACACCGCCGACGACTTCAACGCCATCGACTGGAACGCCGAAGGCGTGGCGATGCTGCAGGACGCGCTGTGGGCCAACACCGAGAAGCTGAAGGATGCGAAGTACCAGGAGCAGACCGTGAAGTTCCTGGTCGCTTCCCTGAAGGGCTGGGCATTCTGCCGGGACAATCTCGACAAGTGCCGTGACATCACCGTCGCGGCGGGCGCGACGCTGGGCGCCGGGCATCAGCAGTGGCAGATCAACGAGGTGAACAAGCTGATCTGGCCCTCGCCCGCCGGGATCGGCACCGTCGACAAGGCGGCCTGGGATCGCACGGTGACCATCGCCAAGGAGACCAAGAACGCCGAGGGCGCGACGGTGCTGACGAAGGACCCCGGCGCCGACGCCTACACCACCGAGTACGTCACCAGGGCTCTCGATCAACTGCGGGCCGCCGGGATCGACGTCACCGGGACGGGATTCCAGCCCGCGCAGGTGACGCCGACCGAGGGCGGCAAGTAGCCGGACGCGCCGACGGCCCGGCGGAGCGGTTGCGCCGGGCCGTCGCCGTGCGCGCGGTCAGCGCGGAGTGAGTTCGACGACCACGCCGCCCTGCTGCCAGGTCTGGTAGATGTCGGCCTGGGACGGCTCGCCGTCGGCGGTGAAGCCGATGCCGTTGAACTTGGCGTTCTGCTTGTTGTCGCGGGCGATGATCGTGTACAGCTCCAGCACGCCCTGCTCGTCGGAATGCACCGTGGCGGTGAAGGATTCGGGAGCCCGGCCACGGGACAGGCGCACCTCGGCGCCGCCGAGCAGGTTCTTCACCCACGGGCGCAGCGCGGTGCCGATCAGCAGGGTGCCGTCGTGGACGGTGTAGGCGACCGGGACCTCGTAGACCTTGCCGGACTTGCGGCCGGTGACCTGCAAGGTGGCCAGCCGCTTGCCCACGATGCCGGACAGCACTGGCACCTTCAGCAGGGCGCGGACGATCGTGTTGACCCGGCCCTGGGAGGGGCGGATCGGTTCGGGACCGGTGGTTGTCGGTGTGCCGTAGGGGTTTTCGGAGGGCGCGGTATCGGTCATGGCTCCAGTATCGGCCGGTGCGCCCGCACCCGCAGTCCGCGTCCGCACCCGCCTACTACGCTGCGGGGATGACCGAGATCTGGCACAACCCCCGCTGCACGAAGAGTCGCAACGCCACCGCGCACCTGGACGCCGCCGGAGTCGAGTACACGGTGCGGCGCTACCTCGAGGATCCGCCGACGGTCGCCGAACTGCGCGCGGTGCTGGCCCGGCTCGGCGCGCAGCCGTGGGACATCACGCGCACCGGCGAGCAGATCGCCAAGGACCTCGGCATGGCGGACTGGGGACGCACCGACGCCGATGTCGACCGGTGGCTGACCGCACTCGCCGAGCACCCCAAGCTGATCCAGCGACCCATCGTGCTCACCGCCGACGGCGGCGCGGTGGTGGCCCGCGACGAGGAATCGCTGCGCTCCCTCGACTGATCCGGCGATAGCCAACGGATAACTATTCGGGCACGGCCGTAACGGTGAACGCGATTTGCCTGATGTAGCTCACATCATCGGGACACGGTGTCCCGAGGCGGATATCGAACCGAACGTGGATCGCCGGCGGGTTCGACAGCGGGAACTCCACGCGGTGGGAGGTTGTCATGAAATCGCTTCGCAAGATCGCTGTAGGAGCCACGGCCGCCGGTCTGATCGGTGCCTCGACCCTGCTCGCCGGACCCGTCCAGGCGCAACCGCCGGGGCACTGTTCGGTGAACCCCATCGCCGGCACCGGCGCCTTCTCCCAGTGCGGCGACCCGGTCTGGCACCAGGTGCGGGTCACCTGCTGGGCGTGGTGGAACTGGTTCAGCAGCTACGAACGGTACGGGCAGCCCGCCTTCGGCGGCTTCCACTCCGAAACTGCTTGTGACCTGCCGTTCAGCATGCAGACTTGGCAGGTGGTCGTCTACTGAGTCAGCAGGTCGCCGAGCAGCAGCCTGGTGTCGGGGACGAAGGGCCACGCCGGATCGTCCAGGTGCGCACGGTGTTCGGCGTCGGTCCACCACCAGCCGTCCGCGATCTCGGACGGCTGGTGGCGGACCGGACCGTCGTAGCGGACCTCGTAGCCGAACAGATGGCAGCGCAGCGGTCTGCCCGCCCAGCTGCCGTCCCAGGACGCGGTGGCGCGCACAGGGAGTGCGGTGCCGGTGGCGATGCCGAGTTCCTCGTGGAGTTCGCGTCGTGCGGTGTCGGCCGGATCCTCGCCCGCGTCGACCACGCCACCGGCCAGACAGTCGTGCAGGCCGGCGAAGACGAGTTTGCTGTCGGTGCGCCGATGGACGTAGATCCGGCGGCCGTCGCCGGAGCGCACCAGCACGCCCGCGCTGGCGTGCCAGAGGCCCTCGCGATAGACGGTGCCCCGCTCGGCCGCGCCGATCACCGCACCGGCGGCGTCGTACACGGCGAGCAGTTCCGACTCCGGGTTCACAGCCACGGCCCGAGAGTAACCCGTCTCAGCGGCGCTGCCGCCTCGGCTTCACCCCCGGTCGCGGCGCCGCCGCCCGGGCCCGCGCGGCCGACCGAGCCGCCACGGCGGCGGCCTCGGCGTCGAGCGTGCGGCGGAAAAGATACTGCTGCCCGCAGGTCCACGCCGCGTTCGTGGCGAAGTAGGTGAGCACGGCGACGGGCAGGATCGCCCCGCTCANGCGGCGGAAAAGATACTGCTGCCCGCAGGTCCACGCCGCGTTCGTGGCGAAGTAGGTGAGCACGGCGACGGGCAGGATCGCCCCGCTCACCAGCGCGCCCGCCGGGAACACCCACAGCGACAGCCGGCGCAGGATCGCGGCCGTCCCGTCCTGGGCGGGCGGCGTCAGCCGAGCCGTCAGGTGGGTGGCGAGCGCGGTGATCAGCACCAGCGGAATCGCGAGCGCGGCGACCGCGCCGATCAGTTCGCCCGCCCCGGTCAGCGTCGCCGACAGAGGCGCGCCGAACAGCCTCGCGTCCAGGAAGGCGTGGACGTCGGGGACGCCGAACAGGTAGTTCGGGGTCGCGCGATTGACCGCGGGCGAGAGCGGGGAGTCGGTCGAGGCGAACGGGCCGACCGCGGCGGCGCCGGTCCGGTCGAACGAGCGCAGGACATGGAACAGGCCGAGGAACACCAGGGCCTGGGCGATCATCGGAACGAACCCGCCGAACAGGCGGACACCGTGCTCGCGGTGCAGCGCCCGGATCTTCTCGGCCTGGGCGCGCTGGTCGTCGGGGTGCTGGGCGCGAATCTTGTCGAGCTGCGGTTGCAGGGCCCGCAGCGTGGCCTGGGACCGGGCCTGCCGCAGCGCCGGGACGATCAGCAGGGCGCGAACGGTGACGACGAGGGCGACCACGGCCAGTAGCCAGGCGAGGCCGTCGGCGGGTCCGAGGGGGAGGGCGAGGAGGCGGTGCCAGCACCAGAGCGCGGCGGACACCGGAAAGTACACGACATCGAGCATGACGGAACGACCTGTCCGGACAGCGTGCGCGTGAGCGCACGAAAGGGGGAGTGGGATCACGGCGGCCGACCGGAGGCGCGTACGGCGCTACCGGTCAGTGGTGATCGATCCCCGGTGCTCGCGGGCGTGGACGACCCGCGGCGTCCGGATTGCTCTGTCGCAGAAAGGAACCGCGCAGGCGGCGCTGGGCCGAGCGCGGCGGCCCGGCGGCCGCGACCCGGATCGGCAGCTGCCGGTGGGTGGTGATCGCGACCAGCGCGCACACCATGGCCGCGGCGACCGCGCCGACGGCGAGCATGCGGGCGGCGTCGCCGCCCGGTGTCGTCAGGAGCACGAAGGCGGGCAGCACGCACGCGAGCACCGCGTACGCCAACAGCACTGCCCGGGACCACATGCCGCCGAGCATACCGATCGGCTACCCGTGGTTGGTGGAACGCTGTGTCACGGTCATCGCTGGTCCGGGTATCGTTGGCACTGTGACTGCACCCTCCGCTCAGGACGCGCAGCCCGTCGGTGACGGGCGCGCCACTCGTTGGCACGGCCACAAGGCCCGCCGCCGCGCGGAGATGATCGATGCCGCCATCGAGGTGATCGACGAGCACGGGCTCGAGATCTCGGTGCAGCTGATCGCCGAGCATCTGGGCCTGCCCCGCCCGGTGGTGTACCGCCACGTCGGCGGCCGCGCCGAACTCGACGCGCTCGCCCGCCAGCGCATCCTGGAGCTGCTGCTCGCGGAGCTGCTGCCCGCGCTGGAGCCGGACGGGACGCTCAAGGACGCGGTGCGCGGCGCCATCGGCACCTACCTCGGCTGGATCGAACGCCACCCCAACCTGCACCGCTTCCTCGGTGACGCCGCGCCCGACGGCGCCGGCGCCGCCACCCTGGCCGGTGCCGGGCGCGAGGTGGGCGGGCAGCTGGCCGACATGTTCGCCGCCACCCTGGCCCGCTTCGGGATCGACCCGGCCCGCGCTCGGCCGATGGCCTTCGGCATGGTCGGCCTCGTCGACGGCGTGGTGGCCAGCTGGCGCGCCGATCCGGAACCGGTGCTCTCGACCGAACAGGTGCAGGGCATCCTGACCGAATCGGTGCTGTCGCTGTTCGAGGGCAACGCCCGCAGTCTCGGCGTTCCGCTGCAACGGGATTCGCTGGTGGCCGACCTGCTGGTCGCCCCCGATGCCGCCCCGCCACCGGCGGAGCGGCTGCGCTGACTCACTCCGCCGGCGTGAGCAGCCGATAGGTGCGGTGCCACAGCCATTCGACCGGGCCGCGCTCGAACCGGCGCAACCAGAGGTGGGCGAAGGCCGTGATCAGGACGACCACCAGCAGGTAGATCCCGATCGTGAACGGCACCCGCGCCGACGCCGAGACTCGCGCCGCGAGCCCGAAACCCCAGCCGTAGCAGAGTATTCCGGCGATCAGGTTCTGCAGGATGTAGCAGCTGAGCGCGGTGCGGCCGACCTCGCCGAGCCGGGCGCCCACATAACCGACCCGCGAGCGGCGCAGGTAGAACTCCGCGACCGCGGCGAGGATGCCCAGTGCCACGAACGGCGCGGTGCCGTAGCGGGTGAGCAGCACCAGGTCGCCGCCGCCGAAGACGCCGACCGTGAAGTCCAGCGGCGCCGCGACGCCGAAGCCGAGCACCAGCAGCCATCGGCGGATCCGCGCCCCGGCGGGCTGGAAGACCCCGGCGCGATACAGCCGGGCGCCGAGCAGGAACAGCGCCACCGACATCGGGAAGACGAAAATCGCCTCCACCCGGAAGGTCCCGGCATGGTCGAGCCGGAACAGCACCAGATCCCAGAAAGAGCCGTCCGCGTAGGGATTCGGCTCCAGCGGCTCGGGGGCCGACGGTTCCGTGGCGGGCGCGAAGGCCAGGGCGGCCGCGATCGCGGTCAGCATCGTCACGTGGACCGAGGCCGCGACGATGAGCCAGCGGCGTCGGGCCCGTTCGCTGGTCGCCAGGAGATACGCGACGACGAGGCCGGTGACCGCGTAGCCCATCAGCACGTCGAACTCGGCGACGAACAGGAAGTTCACCAGGCCGTCCAGGAACAGCAGCCCCGCCCGCACGGGATAGCGGCCCGGCCAGCGGCGCCCGCCCCGCCGGGCCGAGTCCTGCTGGATCGCCAGCCCGATCCCGAACATCACCGTCAGCAGCCCGAGGAACTTGCCCTGGGCCAGCTGCTGGAGCACCCGCTCGGTCCACATCCAGCCGTCCGTGGCCGTGTCGCCCAGACTGCCGATGTAGCCGATCAGCCCGGCCGGGTCGGTGAAGATCCAGATATTGGTGCCGAGGGTGCCCAGGATCGCGATGCCCCGCAGGACATCGAGCGCGAGCAACCTGGTCGGCCGGTCGGTCACCTCGGGGGTGAGCTGGTGCACGGATTCGCTCATGGCATCGAGTATCTCGGCGCGATCCGGCCGCCGGATCGCCCGCGAGGACCACTTCGGGTCCGCCGAGCGGGGGACCCGGCGGAGGTGCCTCGGTCGCGCTGTGCCAGCGCCTCTTCCACCGCGGTGACGGCCTTCGGCAGTTCGATGTGGCCGTCGGGGCGCGCGCCGAGCTGAACGCCGCCGCGAACAGCCTGCTCTCGTACCGCATGCGCATGCGCGCCACCTCGACACTGCCGATGCTGTGGCCGATAAGCACGGTGTCGGACGCGGTCACCGCCGCGAAGGTGGCGCGCCACGGTGTGGGCCGCGAGGACGAAGTCGTCGCGGAGGTGACATGGGTAACACCGGGGGTTCGCGGACCGGGGGCCGGGTGCGCGGCGAGGGTCTGCGGGCCGACGCCGAGATCCTGGAGGAGTGCGGCTACGGCCGGTCGACGATCGAGGCATGGCCACCTGCGCGGGCGTCGCCGAGAGCGCCATCGCCCGAGGGTGGCGCTCCCTGGCCGAGCCGATGAGGGAGGCCCACGCCGAGGCCGTCGCCCGCCGGATGCCCGAACCCGACACCCGGCGCGGTCGAAGACGACCTCGTCGCGTTCGTCACCGAGCTCAGTCGCGTCACCGAATTCCCTGGTCGCGCAGCGGCTTTGCGCGGCACGACGGCCGAGGCGCAGCTCGATCCGGATGTCGCGAGGCGCGTCGGCACCGGGTCGGCACCCGCCGGGCGGTGGTCGTGGTGATCCTCGCGCACGGGATCGACCGGGGTGAGCCGGCCGCGGACATCGACCCGTATCGGGCGACCGACCAGCCGTTCGGGCTCGTCGGGTACCGGCCGCAGGTGGAACATCGTGCACCGCGCCCGGGTCAGGCCGCGGGTGCCCTCGCCCGGCCGCTGACCGGCCTGCGCGCACCCGGGTGAGCTGGGGCGCCGCGGGCCGCTGGGCCGAGATGCCGGTGCGGGTCGGACGCGTCGCCTAGGCTCGACAGCATGCAGCGCATCATCGGAATCGAGGTCGAGTACGGCATCTCGACCCCCACGGAGCCGACGGCCAACCCGATCCTCACCTCCACCCAGGCCGTTCTCGCCTACGCCGCCGCCGAGGGCGTACCGCGGGCCAAGCGCACGCGCTGGGACTACGAGGTGGAATCCCCGCTGCGTGACGCGCGTGGTTTCGACCTGAGCCGGATGAGCGGCCCCGCTCCCGTGATCGACGCCGACGAGGTCGGCGCGGCCAACATGATCCTCACCAACGGCGCCCGGCTCTACGTCGACCACGCGCACCCGGAGTACTCCGCACCCGAGGTGGTCGACCCGCTCGACGCGGTGATCTGGGACAAGGCGGGCGAGCGGGTGATGGAGGCCGCCGCCCGGCACGCCTCCAGCGTCCCCGGTGCCCCGCGCCTGCAGCTGTACAAGAACAACGTCGACGGCAAGGGCGCCTCCTACGGCACCCACGAGAACTACCTGATGAACCGCGACACCCCATTCAGCCACATCATCGCGGGGCTGACGCCGTTCTTCGTCTCCCGCCAGGTGATCTGCGGGTCCGGCCGGGTCGGCATCGGCCAGTCCGGCGACCACGCGGGCTTCCAGCTGTCCCAGCGCGCGGACTACATCGAGGTCGAGGTCGGGCTGGAGACCACGCTCAAGCGCGGCATCATCAACACCCGCGACGAGCCGCACGCCGACGCCGACAAGTACCGGCGCCTGCACGTGATCATCGGCGACGCCAACCTGGCCGAGATGTCGACCTACCTCAAGGTCGGCACCACCGCGCTGGTGCTCGATCTGATCGAGGCGGGCGAGGACCTCTCGGAGTTCCAGCTGGCCCGGCCGGTGACCGCCGTGCACCAGATCAGCCACGACCCGACGCTGCGCGCCACCGTGGCGCTGGCCGACGGCCGCGAGCTGACCGGCCTTGCGCTGCAACGGCTCTACCACGAGCGCGTCGCCAAGTTCGTGCACCGCGAGGGCAACGACGACCCCCGGGTGCTCGACATCATCGACAACTGGGCGATGGTGCTCGACCTGCTGGAGCGCGACCCGATGGAATGCGCCAACCTGCTCGACTGGCCCGCCAAGCTGCGCCTGCTCGAGGGCATGCGCAGCCGGGAGGGCCTCGGCTGGGCCGCCCCCAAGCTGCACCTGATGGACCTGCAGTACTCCGATGTGCGCCTGGACAAGGGTCTCTACAACCGGTTGGTGGCGCGCGGCTCGATGAAGCGCCTCGTCAGCGAGCAGCAGGTGCTCGACGCGATGACCAAGCCGCCGACCGACACCCGCGCGTACTTCCGCGGCGAGTGCCTACGCCGATTCGGCGCCGATATCGCCGCCGCCAGTTGGGATTCGGTGATCTTCGACCTGGGTGGTGATTCACTGGTGCGGATCCCGACCCTGGAGCCGCGGCGCGGCACGAAAGCGCACGTCGGGAAGCTGCTCGACGCCGCCCAGACGGCCGCGGAGCTGGTCGACCAGCTCACCCACTGAGGCGTTTTCCGGCACGACAGAGCGACAATCCGATCGCTAATAGACCACCTTGTCCGATCGGCTCGGTAGGGTTGTGGGACGAGCACGAACATCGCTCATGATCGCCGGCCGTGCTCATCCGAAAGGTCGCGGTCATGATGAGGAAAGAGGAGGTCGGCTGCCATGGCACAAGAGCAGACCAAGCGCGCCGGGGGTGGCGACGAGGACGAGGGTCCCGAGGGTGTAGACGCGGCGGGTCAGGAGCGCCGCGAGAAGCTCGCGGAGGAAACCGACGACCTGCTCGACGAGATCGATGACGTGCTCGAGGAGAACGCCGAGGACTTCGTGCGGGCGTATGTGCAGAAGGGCGGCCAGTGACCTCAGGTGACCCGTTGCGCCTCCACGCGGGGCAGGCTCTCTCCTCGTTCACCGAACATCTCCGCATGCACGCACCGGACCTGTTGCCCGGCAACAGGTTCGGTGCCTCGGATCTGACCGCGGCCAAGGATCTGGCGCCGCACGGCACCACCATTGTCGCGGTCACCTACCGGGGTGGCGTGCTCATCGCGGGCGACCGCAGGGCCACCATGGGCAACCTGCTGGCCAGCCGCGACACCGAGAAGGTCTATATCACCGACACCTTCTCGGCGGCCGGTATCGCGGGCACCGCGGGCATCGCGATCGAGATGATCCGGCTGTTCGCGGTGGAGCTCGAGTACTACGAGAAGATCGAAGGCGTGCCGCTGACCTTCGACGGTAAAGCCAACAAGCTGTCGAAGATGGTCCGCGACAACCTGCCCGCCGCCATGCAGGGGCTGGCTGTCGTGCCGATCCTGGTCGGGTTCGACGACCAGATCACCGACCAGGACCGTTCGGGTCGCATCGTGTCCTACGACGTGGTCGGCGGACGCAGCGAGGAGCGGTTCGGCTACACCGCTGTCGGCTCCGGTTCGATGTTCGCGAAGTCCTCGCTGAAGAAGCTCTACCAGCGTGGCATCGATCAGGACCGGGCGCTGCGGGTCGCGGTGGAATCGCTGTTCGACGCCGCCGACGACGACACCGCCACCGGTGGTCCGGACATGCTGCGCGGGATCTACCCGACAGCGGTGGTGATCGACGCCGAGGGCGCGGCCGAGGTGGCCGAGGACCGCTTGGCCGAGATCGCCCGCGGTGTGATCGCCGACCGGGAAGCCGCGGAAGAAGGGGGCGCCGTCCTATGACGCTGCCGTATTACGCCTCGGCCGAGCAGATCATGCGCGACAAGACCGAGCTCGCCCGCAAGGGCATCGGTCGTGGCCGCAGCGTGGTGGTGCTCGTGTACGACAAGGGCGTGCTGTTCGTCGCCGAGAACCCCTCGGCGACGTTGCACAAGGTCAGCGAACTCTACGACCGCATCGGCTTCGCCGCGGTCGGCAAGTACAACGAGTTCGAGGCCCTGCGCCGCGGTGGCATCCTGCAGGCCGACCTCAAGGGCTATCAGTACGACCGGCGCGATGTCACCGGCCGTGGCCTGGCCAACCTCTACGCGCAGAGCCTGGGCTCGATCTTCACCGATCAGCTCAAGCCCTACGAGGTGGAGCTGTGCGTCGCCGAGGTCGGGTATCCGGAGCAGTCGCCGACCTCGGTGCTGTACCGGATCACCTTCGACGGGTCGATCGTCGACGAACGCGAGTACGTCGTCATGGGCGGCACCACCGAGCCCATCCTGACCGCGCTCAAGGCCGCCTACAAGCCCGGTCTGTCCCTGGACGACGCGCTGAAGGTGGCCATCGGGGCGCTGCAGGCGGGTCAGCCCGAGGCCGACAAGGACAAGCGCGCCCTCGGTGAGTCCTCGCTCGAGGTGGCCACCCTCGAGCAGTCCCGGCCGCGCCGGGCGTTCCGCCGGCTGCAGGGTCCCGCCCTGCAGAAGGCGCTCGGTACGCCGAAGGCGACAGCCGTGACCGAGGCGAAGCTGCCCGAGCCCGAGGACGGCGCGGGGGAGTAGACCCCGCCGTCACGATCATGAACGGGCCCGCGGACCGCTCCGGTCCACGGGCCCGTTCTCGTCGTGCTCGCTGGGTCGTTCGCTGTCCGAATCGTTGTGAACACGTATGCGAATGGGATGTCCGGAGCGCCGCGCGGGCCCTGGTCATGGCTGTAGTGTCGATAGTGTGCAGCGACGAATCATGGGGATCGAGACCGAGTTCGGTGTGACATGCACCTTCCACGGTCACCGTCGGCTGTCCCCCGACGAGGTGGCCCGGTACCTGTTCCGCCGGGTGGTGTCCTGGGGCCGTAGCTCTAATGTCTTCCTTCGAAACGGTGCCAGGTTGTACCTCGACGTCGGATCGCATCCCGAGTACGCCACCGCAGAATGCGACAGCCTGGTGCAGTTGGTCACCCACGACCGGGCCGGTGAGCGGGTGCTGGAGGACCTGCTGATAGACGCCGAACAGCGCCTCGCCGAGGAAGGCATCGGCGGCGACATCTACCTGTTCAAGAACAACACCGACTCCGCGGGCAACTCCTACGGCTGCCACGAGAACTTTCTCGTGGTCCGCGCGGGTGAGTTCTCCCGGATCTCGGACGTGTTGCTGCCGTTCCTGGTCACCCGCCAGCTCATCTGCGGTGCGGGCAAGGTCCTGCAGACGCCCAAGGCGGCCACGTTCTGCCTGTCCCAGCGCGCCGAGCACATCTGGGAGGGCGTCTCCTCGGCGACCACCCGCTCGCGCCCGATCATCAACACCCGCGACGAGCCGCACGCCGACGCCGAGAAGTACCGGCGTCTGCACGTGATCGTGGGCGACTCCAACATGGCCGAGCCGACGACGATGCTCAAGGTGGGCACCGCGTCGCTGGTGCTGGAGATGATCGAGGCGGGCGTCTCGTTCCGCGACTTCGCCCTCGACAACCCGATCCGGGCGATCCGCGAGGTCAGCCACGATCTGACCGGCCGCCGTCCGGTGCGGCTGGCCGGTGGCAGGCAGGCCAGCGCGCTCGAGATCCAGCGCGAGTACTACGCCCGCGCCGTCGAGCACCTGCGCAACCGCGACCGCGACCCGCAGGTCGACGCGGTGGTGGATCTGTGGGGCCGCACTCTCGACGCCGTCGAGGCGCAGGACTTCGCCAAGGTCGACACCGAGATCGACTGGGTGATCAAGCGCAAGCTGTTCCAGCGCTACCAGGACCGCTACAGCATGGAGCTGTCGGATCCGAAGATCGCCCAGCTCGACCTGGCCTACCACGACATCAAGCGGGGTCGCGGCGTCTTCGATCTGCTGCAGCGCAAGGGGCTGGCCAAGCGGATCACCGAGGACGAGGCCGTCGACGCCGCGGTGGAGACCCCGCCGCAGACCACGCGCGCCAAGCTGCGCGGTGACTTCATCACCGCCGCGCAGGAAGCCGGGCGCGATTTCACGGTCGACTGGGTGCATTTGAAGTTGAACGATCAAGCGCAGCGCACCGTGTTGTGCAAGGATCCGTTCCGGTCGGTCGACGAGCGCGTCGATCGGCTGATCGCCTCGATGTAGGCGAACCCCCGAGACGGGGGGCTCGGCGACGGGACCGGTGGCGCAAGGGAGCGATTGCGTAGACGCCACCGGTCCCGTCGTCGCGTCCGGGCTCAATCGGGGCCGACGACGCTCGCGTAGGTGCCGCGCAGGCCGGCGATGAACGAGGTCAGGGCCAGTTCGAAGCTGTCGTCATCGATCTCGTCGGCGATCGCGCGCAGCAGGTGCGCCTGGTTCAGGTGCGGGTAGCGGTCCCGGTAGACCTGTACGTCGTCGGCGAATCCGCCCGCGAACGAACCGACCGTCGAGCCCATCACCAGGTAGCGGGTGGCCGCGCCGATCATGGTCGCGTAGCGCGGTGGCCAGCCCGCGCCGACCAGCCCACCGTGCACGGCGTCGGCCGCGCGCAGGTTCTCCGCCCGGCGGCCGGGGCCCGCCGCGAGGTAGGGCACGAAATTCGGGTGCGCGACCAGCGCCGAGCGGTAGCTGCGGGCCCAGGCGGCCAGGCCGTCGTCCCAGGCCATGGTGTCGAAGGCCGAGGTGTCGACGTGGCTCATGATGCCCGTCGCGATGTCGTCGAACAGGTCGTCCTTGTTCGGGTAGTGGCCGTAGAGCGAGGCGGCCTGCACGCCGAGTTCGGCGGCCAGCTTGCGCATGGAGACCTCGGCGAGGCCGTCGCGGTCGACCATGGCCAGCGCGGTGTCGCGAATGCGTTCGCGGCTCAACAGCGGTACGCGCGGCCTCGCCATGCGCCACTCCTCGTCTGCTCGGGTCCGACAGGGCTTCGAACGGTATCACCGATCGCCGATTCGGCCCTTGATTAACCGAACGGCGTTAGGATACGGTGCCCGAGTAAACCTAACACCGTTTGGTTCAGGAGTGGTCCGATGGATCTCGCACTCACGCAAGCGCACAGCGACCTGCGCGAGCTCGCCCGCACATGGGTGGACAAGGAAGTCGTGCCGCACGCCGCGCACTGGGATCGGCAGGAATCGGTCGACCCGGCCATCGTCGGCAAACTCGGCGCGTTGGGCTTTCTCGGCATCGGGATCGACGAGGAGTACGGCGGCTCCGGCGGTGACGCGCTGGCCTACTGCGTGCTGCTGGAGGAGCTCGGCCGGGGCGACAGCGCGGTCCGCGGCATCGTGTCGGTCTCGCTGGGTCTGGTCGGCAAGTCGATCGCGACCTACGGCACCGAGGAGCAGAAGCGCCGCTTCCTGCCGCCGCTGTGCGCGGGCGAGCAGCTCGGATGCTTCGCGCTGACCGAGCCGGGGACCGGGTCCGACGCGGCGAACCTGATCACCCGCGCCACCAGGGACGGGTCGGACTGGGTCATCGACGGCACCAAGATCTTCATCACCAACGGCACCTGGGCCGATGTCGCGCTGGTCTTCGCGCGCACCGGGGGACCGGGGCCCAAGGGGGTGACCGCCTTCCTCGTCCCGACCGACGCGCCCGGCTTCGGCCGGACCGAGATCAAGGGCAAGCTCGGCCTGCGCGGGCAGGCCACCGCCGAATTGGTCCTCGACGGTGTCCGCGTGCCCGACGCGCTGCGCCTGGGCGAGGAGGGTCAGGGCTTCCGCATCGCGATGGCGGCGCTGGACAAGGGCCGGATGGGGGTGGCTGCCGGCTGTGTCGGCCTGGCCCGCGCCTGCCTCGAGGCCGCGGTGCGCTACGCGGGCGAGCGCGAACAGTTCGGCAAGCCGATCGCGGGCTACCAGCTGGTCCAGGAACTGCTCGCCGACATCGCGGTGGAGACCGAGGCCGCCCGACTGCTGGCCTGGCGCGCCGCCGATCTCGTCGACCGGGGCGAGCCGTTCGGCACCGCCGCCTCGATGGCGAAGCTGTTCGCCTCCGAGGCCGCGGTCAAGGCGGCCAACAACGCGATCCAGGTCTTCGGCGGCTACGGCTACATCGACGAGTACCCGGTCGCCAAGTACCTGCGCGACGCCCGCGTACTGACCCTCTACGAGGGCACCACCCAGATCCAGAAACTGCTCATCGGCCGCGCCCTCACCGGCGTGAACGCCATCGTCTGACAGAGGAGTACGAACCATGACCCACAGAACCGCTTTCGTCACCGGGGCGGCCCGCGGCATCGGCGCGGCCACGGCCGCCCGGCTGTCGGCCGCCGGGCACGCCGTCGCCGTCGTCGACCTCGACGCCGCCGCGGCCGTGCTGACCGCGGGCAAGATCAACGCCGCAGGCGGCACCGCGATCGGGCTCGGTTGCGATGTCGCCGACGAGGATTCGGTGGCCGCGGCGGTGGCGCGCACGGTCGCCGAGCTCGGCTCGCTCGACGTGCTGGTGAACAACGCCGGCGTGCTGCGCGACAATCTGCTGTTCAAGATGTCGGTGGACGACTGGGACACCGTCATGGCCGTACACCTGCGCGGGGCGTTCCTGTGCAGCAAGGCCGCCCAGCAGCACATGGTCGAGCGCGGCGGCGGCGCGATCGTCAACACCTCGAGCGTGTCGGCGCTGGGCAATCGAGGACAGGCCAACTACGCCGCGGCCAAGGCGGGCATCCAGGGGCTGACCCGCACGCTGGCCATGGAACTCGGCCCGTTCGGCATCCGCGTCAACGCCGTCGCGCCCGGCTTCATCGCCACCGAGATGACCGCGGCCACCGCGGCCCGGATCGGCGTCAGCGCCGAGGAACTGCAGGCCAAGACCGCCGAGATCACGCCGCTGCGCCGGGTCGGGACCCCCGACGACATCGCCAACGTGGTCGCGTTCCTCGCCTCCGACGAGGCCGGATTCGTCACCGGCCAAACCCTGTACGTCGACGGCGGACGCCGTCTCTGAATCGCGGGAGACCAGTTTCAATGCAGCGCACAGTTTTCACCGATGAGCACGAGGCGTTTCGCAAGACCGCGCGCGCGTTCATCGAATCGCAGGTCGTGCCGGTCTACGACCAGTGGTACGAGGCGGGCATCGTGCCGCGCGAGTTCTACCGCTCGCTGGCCGAGCTGGGGGTTTTCGGGATCGAGGTGCCCGAGGAGTACGGCGGCGCGGGGATCGACTCGTTCAAGTTCCAGGCGATCCTCATGGAGGAAACCGCCAGGGCCGGTGTGTCTTTCGGCGGGTCCGGCGTGCACGTGGGCCTGTGCCTGCCGTACCTGAAGAACCTCGCGACCGACGAACAGAAGCAGCGCTGGCTGCCCGGATTCGTCTCGGGCGAGATCATGTTCGCCATCGCGATGACCGAGCCCGGCACGGGGTCCGACCTGGCCGGGATGCGCACGACCGCGCAGCTGTCCGAGGACGGCACCCACTACGTGCTCAACGGGGCGAAGACCTTCATCACCGGTGGCGTGCACGCCGACCGGGTGATCGTGTGCGCGCGGACCGCCCCGCCGTCGGAGACCGATCGCCGCCACGGGATCTCGCTGTTCGTCGTCGACACCACCTCGCCCGGGTACGCGGTCGGCCGCAAGCTCGACAAGCTCGGGCTGAAGGTGTCCGACACCGCCGAACTGTCCTTCACCGATGTGCGGGTGCCGGTGGCCGACCTGCTCGGCGAGGCGCACCAGGGCTTCGCCTACCTCGGCCAGAACCTGCCGCAGGAGCGCCTGTCCATCGCGGTCGGCGCCTACGCCCAAGCCAAGTCGGCGATCCGGTTCGCCCTCGAATACACCAGGGGCCGGACCGTTTTCGGTCAGCCGGTGGCGCACTTCCAGAACACCAAGTTCGAGCTGGCCGCCTGCCGGGCGGAGGTGGACGCCGCCGAAGCCGTGGTCGACCGCGCGCTCGACGCGCTCGACCGGGGCGAACTCAGCCCGGCCGACGCCGCCTCCGCGAAGCTGTTCTGCACCGAGGTCGCCTCCCGGGTGATCGACCGTTGCCTGCAGCTGCACGGCGGATACGGCTACATCACCGAATATCCCGTGGCCCGCCTGTACGCCGACAACCGGGTGAACCGGATCTACGGCGGCACCAGCGAGGTGATGAAGATGATCATCGCCAAGGACATGGGCCTGTGACCGGCCGCGCGTATCTGGTCGACGGCGTCCGCACGCCGTTCGGCCGCTACGGCGGCGCGCTGGCCGAGGTGCGCCCCGACGATCTGGCCGCCTGCGCGATCGCCGCGCTCACCCGACGGCTCCCGGCCGTCGATTGGGCCGGCGTCGACGACGTGGTGCTGGGCTGCGCGAACCAGGCGGGCGAGGACAATCGCAATGTCGCCCGGATGGCGGCGCTGCTGGCCGGACTACCGGTGGAGGTTCCCGGCGTGACGGTCAACCGGCTGTGCGCGTCGGGACTGGACGCGATCGGCTACGCGGCCAGGGCGATCAAGGCCGGTGACGCCGATCTCGTCATCGCCGGGGGTGTCGAGTCGATGACCCGGGCGCCGTACGTGATGCCGAAAGCCGGTGCGCCGTGGGACCGTTCGGCGCAGCTGGCCGACACCACGCTGGGCTGGCGGCTGGTCAACCCGCGGATGCGGGCGGAATACGGCATCGATTCGATGCCCGAGACCGCCCAGCACGTCGCCGACGAGCACGGCATCGCCCGTGCCGATCAGGACGCCTTCGCGCTGCGGTCGCAGCAGCGGGCGGCGGCGGCGATCGCGCGGGGCAGGCTGGCCCGCGAGATCGCGCAGGTGCCGGTCCCGCAGCGGCACGGCGAACCGGTTGTCGTCGAGCGGGACGAACATCCGCGGCAGACCAGCATCGAGGCACTCGGCGGGTTGCGTGCCGTGGTGCCCGGCGGCTCGATCACCGCGGGCAACTCCTCCGGTATCAATGACGGTGCCGCCGCGGTGCTGATCGCCTCCGAGGTCGCGGTGGACCGCTACAGGCTGACGCCGCTGGCCGAGATCGGTGCGGTGACGGCCGCGGGTGTGCCACCGCGCGTGATGGGTATCGGCCCGGTGCTCGCGGTCGAGAAGCTGCTCGCGCGAACGGGTCTGGGGATCGCCGACATCGATGTCGTCGAACTCAACGAGGCCTTCGCCGCCCAGGCGCTGGCGGTGCTGCGTGGACTCGGGCTGCCCGACGACGCCGAGCACGTGAACCCGAACGGCGGCGCCATCGCCCTCGGGCATCCGCTCGGTGCCAGCGGTGCTCGCCTGGCGCTCACCGCCGCGATCGAGCTGGCCGATCGCGACGCCCGGCACGCCGTCGCCACGCTGTGCGTCGGTGTCGGGCAGGGCCTGGCGGTCCATCTCCATCGCTGACCGGCCACGGCCGATCAGCGCCGGGCCTCGACCCGACCGGGCCGAAGTCTGCGTGCCGCACCGAGCGCGCAACCGGTACGGGCCGAGGCCCCCGAACTCCGACCGATCCGGTCGTCTACCGCGCGACACCGTGGGTGCGCGCTCCCTCGCCGAAGCTGTCGACTCCAGGAATCCTCATGAATGCCACACTCTCCCTGGCGAGCATCCTCGCCGAACCGGCTCGCCGCCGCCCCGATCATCTCGCGTTGATCGAAGGCGAGCATCGCATCACCTTCGCCGATCTCTGGCGACAGGCACGCGAGCAGGCCGGCGCCCTGATCGCGCGCGGGATCCGTCCCGGTGACCGGGTGGCCCTGCTGTGCCCGAACACCGCCGACTTCCCGCGGGCGTATTTCGCGATCCTCGCCGCGGGCGCGACGGTGGTGCCGGTGCACCTGCTGCTCACCGCGCCCGAGATGGAATACGTGCTGCGCGACAGCGCGGCGGCGCTGCTGATCTGTCATCCGATGGTGGCCGAGACCGGCGCCGCGGCGGCCGCCGGCGCGGGCATCGACGTCGTCGCCCCCGCGGAGCTCGTCGGCGAGGCGATTGCGGCGTTCGTCTCGCGCGGTCCGCTCGACACCGCCGTCGTCTTCTACACCAGCGGGACCACCGGCACGCCCAAGGGCGCCGAGCTCAATCACCTCAACATGGTGATGTGCGCGACGGTGAACACCTTCGACGCCAACGAGGTCCACCGCGACGACATCGCGCTCGGCGCGCTGCCGCTGTTCCATGTCTTCGGACAGACCGTGTCGATGAACTCGCACTGGCGCGTCGGCGGGACGCTGGTGCTGCTGCCGAGATTCGACGCGGCCCAGGCGATCGCGCTGATGGCGGCGGAGAAGGTCAACCTCTTCCACGGGGTGCCCACGATGTACATCGCGCTCATCGAGGCGGCGGCGCGGGCGCCGGAACTGCCCGCACTGAAACTGTGCGTCAGCGGCGGTGCGGCGCTGCCGGTCGCGATCCTGGAGGACTTCGAACGGATCTTCCGCGCGCCGGTGCTCGAGGGCTACGGACTGTCGGAGACCTCGCCGACCGCCGCGGTCAACCAGCCGATCTACGGCGCGGAGGCGGGCACCGTCGGGCATCCGGTCTGGGGCGTCGATGTGGAGATCGCCGACCCCGCGATCAGTGACCGGATCGCGCTGCTGCCGGTCGGCGAGACCGGTGAGGTGGTGGTGCGCGGGCACAACGTGTTCAACGGCTACACCGGCAGACCCGAGGCCACCGCGGCCGCCGTCGTCGACGGCTGGTTCCGCACCGGCGATCTGGGCACCCGCGACGAGACCGGCCGGATCCGGATCGTCGACCGGATCAAGGAGATGATCCTGCGCGGCGGATTCAACGTGTATCCGACGGAGGTCGAGGCCGCGCTGGTACGGCATCCGCGGATCGCGCAGGTCGCGGTGATCGGGGTGCCCGACGAGCACTACGGTGAGGAGATCGTGGCCGTCGTGGTGGCCGACGGCGAGCTGACCGCCGAGGACGTGATCGAGTTCGGTAAGCAACAGGTGGCCCGATACAAGTACCCGCGCCGGGTGGAGTTCGTCACCGAGCTGCCGCTCGGGCCCACCCACAAGGTGCTCAAGCGCGAACTGCGCCGACGCTTCGGAGGAGCGGCATGACCACGGATTTCGCCGATTTCGACGCCCTGCGCGCGGCCGCGGGCACCGAACTCGGCCCCAGCGACTGGATCACGATCGACCAGGACCGGATCGACCGGTTCGCCGAGGCGACCGGCGACCACCAGTGGATCCACGTCGATCCGGTGCGGGCCGCCACGGGCCCGTACGGCACGACCATCGCGCACGGCTTCCTCACCCTGTCGCTGATCGTGCCGATCACCCAGCAGGTGATGACGGTCAGCGCCGCGAGCGCGGCGATCAACTACGGCCTCGACCGGGTCCGATTCCTCACCCCGGTCCCCGTGGGCAGCCGTATCCGCGGCCGCGTGGCGCTCACCGAGGTCACCGAGGTGCCCGGCGGCGTGCAGGCGCACCGGCGCGTCACCGTGGAACTGGAGGGCGCCGAGCGGCCCGCCTGCGTGGCCGACGCCATCGCCCGCTATCTGAGCTGAATCGTCCGGGGCGGCGGTCTAGTAGCCGTCGCCCTCGGCCAGATAGCGCTCGATCGTCTCGACCTTCGTGGTCAGCGCGTCGGTGACGCCGGGCCGCAGATCGGCCTTGAGTACCAGGCTGCATCGCGGCGCGACGGCGAGGATCGCGTCACAGGCCGACTTCACCACCGCCATCACCTCGTCCCAGTCGCCCTCGATGGTGGTGAACATGGCGTCGGTCCGGTGCGGCAGCCCCGAGGCGCGCACCACGCGGACGGCCGCCGCCACGGCCTCGCCGACCGACCCGTCGGCGTGGGCGGCGCCGCTGGGCGCCACGGAGAACGCAACAAGCATGATGGTCCTTTCGCTCCGGGTATCCGGACCATTCTCCCCGCCCGCGGGGTCGGCAACCGTGCGCCGACGCGCCGTGACGGTCGGCCGACCATTACCCTCTATCGGGTGGCGATATCCAAGGTCGAGCGGCTGATGAATCTGGTCATCGCGCTGCTGTCGACCCGGCAGTTCCTGAGCGCCGAGCGCATTCGCGCCAGCGTGGCCGGTTACGAGGACTCCGCGACCGACGAGGCGTTCAGCCGGATGTTCGAGCGCGACAAGAACGAACTGCGCGATCTGGGCATTCCGCTGGAAGTGGGCCCCGTGGGGCGGTTCTCGACACTCGAGGGCTACCGGATCAACCGCGACGCCTACGAACTGCCCGACATCGACCTGTCCAGCGAGGAGGCCGCCGCGGTGGCCGTCGCCGTGCAGATGTGGGCCTCGCCCGAGCTGGCGAGCGCCGCCGAGGGCGCGCTGTTGAAGCTGCGCGCGGCCGGCGTCACCGTCGAGACGGACAACGTCGGGGTGTCGGTACCGGCGGTGCCCGCCCGCACTCGCGGCTCGGAACCGGTGCTGCGCGAGTTGCTCGCGGCGATCGACGCCGGGCAGGCGGTGCGGTTCGGACACCACAGCGCCATCACCGATCCGTTCGTCACCCGCGATGTGGAGCCCTGGGGTGTGGTGACCCGGCACGGTCGCTGGTATCTGGTCGGGCACGACCGCGAGCGAGACGCCGTGCGCACCTTCCGGTTGTCGCGCATCGGTGGCGAGGTCACGCCGTACGGACCGCTCAACGCGGTCCGCAAGCCCGCCGACGCCGACTTGCGCGCCATCGTCGACCGGGTCACCGGCGACGCGCCGGTCACCGGCTCGGCCACCGTCTGGGTCGCCAAGGGCCGCGGTCGCGAGCTGCGTCGCATCGGTACCGAACTCGGTGACCGTGAGCTCGGCGGCCGCGACGGTTCGGTCGTCGAAGTGCCGGTCCGCTCCCGCGACTGGGTGGCCCGGCTGATCACCGGACTCGGTCCCGATGTCCTCGTGCTGGATCCGCCGGAACTGCGCGCCGACGTGATGAACCGGCTACGGTCGGTACTCGACCACACGGAGGTGGCGTCGTGAGTTCGCGCCTGTCCCTACGCCTTTCGCGCCTGCTGAACATGGTGCCGTACCTGCTCGCGCACCCCGGCATCAGCGCCGCCGAGGCCGCCGCCGAGCTCGGGGTGAGCACCAAACAGCTGATGAGCGACCTCAATCAGTTGTGGATGTGCGGGCTGCCCGGGTACGGGCCCGGCGACCTGATCGACCTGTCGTTCTCCGAGGAGAGCATCGAGGTCACCTTCTCCGCGGGCATCGACCGGCCGCTGCGGCTGACCTCCACCGAGGCGACCGCGCTGCTGGTCGCGCTGCGCTCGATCGTGGAGATGCCGGGCATGGTCGACCCGACCGCCGCGCACGCCGCGATCGCCAAGATCGAATCGGCCATCGCCAGCACCGACGCCGTCGTCACCGGCACCCCGGCCGCCGTGCCCGTCGAGCAGCCGGTCGTCGCCACCGTGCGCGCCGCGCTCGCCGACGCCCGCGCCCTGCGCCTGGTGTACTACTCGGCCAGCCGCGACGAGGTCTCCGAACGAATCGTCGACCCGATCCGCGTGGTGCTCGTCGACAACAACAGCTACCTGCAGGCGTGGTGCAGGCAGGCCGAGGGCGTGCGCCTGTTCCGGTTCGACCGGATCGAGGACGCCACCGAACTCGACGAACCGGCCCGTCCGCCCAGCCACGCCGCCGCCGACGCGGCCGCCCTCGACCTGTTCCAGGACGACCCCGACGTGCCGCTGGCCCGGCTGCGCATCCGCGCCGACTACGCCTGGGTGCTCGACCAGTACCCGATGCACCGCATCGAGTCGCGCCCCGACGGCAGCATCGAGGCGGGCATGCGCTTCGCCTCCGCCGACTGGATGGCCCGTCTGCTGCTCGGCTTCGGCACCGGCGTCAGCGTGCTCGGCCCGCCGGACCTGGTGGCGGCGGTGCGTGACCGCGCCGACGCCGCCCTGGCCGCCTACGCGGCCGCCGGACTGCCCGGGGAGACCGAAACCGAGTGAACCAGCGAGTACTGGTCCTCGGCGCGGGCAGCATCGGGGTCTTCATCGGCGGACATCTGGCCGCGGCCGGGCTGGACGTGATCTTCGTCGGCCGCCAGCGCGTGCTCGACGACATCGCCGAGCACGGACTGCACCTGACCGACCTCGACGGCGGGTCGATCGACGTGTCGCCGGATCGCTTCGGGCTGGCCCTGGAACCGGATGAGCCGGAACTGGCCGACCTCGTCCTGGTCACCGTGAAATCCGCCGCCACCGCCTCGGTCGTCCGGACCGTCGCGGGCAGGCTGCGCCCCGGCACGCCGGTGGTGAGCCTGCAGAACGGCATCGGCAACGACACCCTGATCCGGGACATCCTGCGCACCAGCGTCGTGCTGCCCGGCATGGTCCCGTTCAATGTGGTGCACCGCGGCAACGGGCGCTTCCACCGGGGCAGCGACGGCGTCGTCGCGATCCAGGACGACCCGGTGGTCGACCGGTTCGCCGAGCAGTTCCGGGCCGCGGGCCTGCCGCTGCGTCGCTATCGCGACCTGCGTCCGGTGCAGTGGGCCAAGCTGCTGCTGAACCTCAACAACCCGATCAACGCGCTGTCCGGGCGGCCGCTGCGCGAGGAACTCGCCGAGCGCGACTACCGGCGCTGTCTCGCGCTCGCCCAGGCCGAAGCCCTCGCGGTGATGAACACTGCGCGAATTCGTCCCGCCCAGCTGACGGCGATCCCGCCGGAACTCATGGTGCATCTGCTGCGTGTTCCCGACGTCGTCTTCCGCCGGGTCTTCGGCCGGGTCCTGGCCATCGATCCGCTGGCTCGCTCCTCGATGGCCGACGACCTCGCCCTGGGCAGGCGGACGGAAATCGCGTGGTTGTGCGGCGAAATCGTGCGCCTCGGTGAGATGGTCGGGCGGCCGACACCGGTCAATCGCAGGCTCACCGAGCTGATCCGCCGAGCCGAATCGGGGGACACCCGCCGGTTCACCGGCAGCCGGTTGTTCGCCGAGCTGACCGGGGCGGCGTCCGCCGTCCAGGGTTGAACGCGTGGCGAACACCGCTGCGGGTGACCGGTCACCACGGTCCGAGTGCAGGTAGCATCGGTAATCACCACAGTCTTTGGAGGTATCTGATAATGGGCACGTTCAGCTGGACGCACCTGCTGATCATCGCGTTGCTGTTCGTCCTGCTCTTCGGCGCGAAGCGGCTACCGGACGCGGCGCGCGGTCTCGGCCGGTCGCTGCGGATCTTCAAGAGCGAGGTCGGGCAGATGCAGTCGGAGTCGGCCACCCCGGCCACCCCGCCGACCGCCACCCCGGCGCCGCAGCAGCAGCTGCCCGCCTCGGCCCCGCAGGCGCAGACTCCGATCGTCGAACCGCAGCAGGGCCAGAAGTCGGCCTGACCTTGGTGTTCACCCCCGGAGCGAGACAACCGCTCCGGGGCTGAGTGCTGTTGTCGAGCATCCGCCGGACCGAGGGTTAGAGGCCACCACCCACCATGCGCATTCCATTCGATCCACGGCGCAGCAAGCGCAGGACGAATCCCGACGGCACCATGTCGTTGGTCGAGCACCTGCAGGAACTGCGCACCCGGCTGTTGCTGGCGCTGGCCGCGATCGCGGTCACCACGCTCGTCGGCTTCTTCTGGTACGCGCACCCGTTCTTCGGCATCGACAGCCTGGGCGAGATCCTGCGCGGACCGTACTGTGCGCTGCCCGAGTCGGCCAGGGCGAGTCTGAGCCCCGACGGCGCCTGCCGCCTGCTGGCGACCGCGCCCTTCGAACAGTTCATGCTGCGCTTGAAGGTCGGCTTCACCGCCGGTGTCGTGATGGCGGCGCCGTTCTGGCTGTACCAACTGTGGGCCTTCATCACCCCCGGCCTCTACGCCAAGGAACGCCGCTACGCGGTCGGGTTCGTGGTGTCGGGCACCGTGCTGTTCGTGACCGGCGCCGTGCTGGCCTACGTCGTCGTCTCGCACGCGTTGTCGTTCCTGTTGACCATCGGTGACAACGTCCAGATCACCGCGCTCAGTGGTACCCAGTACTTCGGCTTCATCATCCAGCTGCTGATCATCTTCGGCGTCAGCTTCGAGACGCCGCTGGTCATCATCGGGCTGAACCTGGTCGGCGTGCTGCCGTACGTGAAGCTCAAGGCGTGGCGGCGCGGCATCATCTTCGGCCTGTTCGTCTTCGCGGCGATCGTCACCCCGCAGGACCCGTTCTCGATGCTGGCGCTGGCGATCGCGCTGACGGTGCTGTTCGAATTGGCGGTGCAGTTCGCCCGGTTCAACGACGCCCGCCGGGCCCGTCGCGCGGTGAACGAGGGCTGGGGCGCGCTGTCGGACGAGGAAGCCTCCCCGCTGGACACGCCGGATCCGGTGCGGCCCGCGGACCCGGTCGCCGACCCGGAGAAAACCACACGCCCGGTGTCGGACTACTCCGATACGCTCTGACGGGTGACCGATTCTCCCGCGCGGGCCAACGAGTTGGCGCAGTTCGCCAGCGAAATCTCTTTCGATCTCGACCCTTTCCAGCGGACCGCCTGCGCGGCGCTGGAGGACGGGCACAGCGTGCTCGTGTGCGCCCCGACCGGCGCGGGCAAGACGATCGTCGGTGAGTTCGCGGTCCATCTCGCGCTGGCCTCGGGCGGCAAATGCTTCTACACCACGCCGATCAAGGCGCTGTCGAACCAGAAGTTCGCCGACCTGACCGCGCGCTACGGCCGCGACAGCGTCGGCCTGCTCACCGGGGACCAGTCGATCAACCCCGACGCGCCCGTGGTCGTGATGACCACCGAGGTGCTGCGCAACATGCTCTACGCGTCCTCGGATTCGCTGCGGGGACTGTCCTATGTCGTGATGGACGAGGTGCACTACCTGGCCGACCGGTTCCGCGGCGCGGTGTGGGAGGAAGTCATCCTGCACCTGTCGGCGGACGTGCGCCTGGTGAGCCTGTCGGCGACGGTGTCCAACGCCGAGGAGTTCGGCGCGTGGATGGAGACCGTGCGCGGTGACACCGCCGTGGTGGTCGACGAGACCAGGCCGGTGCCGCTGTGGCAGCACGTGATGGTCGGCCGGCGGATGTTCGACCTGTTCGACACCAAGTCCAGCGACCAGAAGGTGCTGGTCGACGAGGACCTGGTGCGGTTCATCCGCCAGCGCGAGGCCGCCGACCGGATGCAGGGCTACGGCGGTCCGCGCGGGCGCGGTGGTCGCGGCAACTTCCGCCCGCTGCCGCGTCCGGAGGTGCTGGCTCGCCTCGACGAGGAAGGCCTGCTGCCGGCGATCACCTTCATCTTCAGTCGCGCGGGCTGCGACGGCGCGCTGGCCCAGTGCCTGCGCGCCCGCCTCGACCTGAGCAGGCCCGACGACGCCGCCCACATCGACGAGATCATCGAGAAGCACACCGGCGACCTGCCCAAGGGCGACCTCGAGGTGCTGGGCTACTGGGAATGGCGCGAGGCGCTGCACCGCGGTCTGGCCGCCCACCACGCCGGCATGCTGCCCGCGTTCCGGCACACCGTCGAGGAGCTGTTCGTCAAGGGCCTGGTGCGGGCCGTGTTCGCCACCGAGACGCTGGCGCTCGGCATCAACATGCCCGCGCGGACCGTCGTGCTCGAGCGCCTGGTGAAGTTCAACGGTGAATCGCACGCCGAACTGACGCCGGGGGAGTACACCCAGCTCACCGGTCGGGCGGGCAGGCGCGGCATCGACGTCGAAGGCCACGCGGTGGTGCTGTGGCAGCCCGAGGTCGACACCAGCGCGGTCGCGGGCCTGGCCTCCACCCGCACCTATCCGCTGCGCAGTTCCTTCCGCCCCGGGTACAACATGTCGATCAATCTGATCGACCGGATGGGCGCGCAAGAGGCGCGAGCGCTGCTCGAGCGGTCCTTCGCCCAGTTCCAGGCCGACCGGTCGGTCGTCGGGCTGGTGCGCGGCATCGAACGCAACCAGGGCGCGATGCGCAAACTGGAGAGCCAGCTCGGTGGCGTCGACGGCGGGTTCATGGAGTACATGTCGCTGCGCGAGCGGATCAAGCAGCGCGAGCGCGAGATCCAGCAGCAGGGTCGCGCCGATCGACGCGGTGCCGCCGTCAAGGCCCTGATCGAACTGCGCCGCGGTGACGTGGTGGCGATTCCGTCGGGCAGGCGGGCCGGGCTCGCGGTGATCCTGGAACCCGACCAGACTCCCGGCGACCCGCGTCCGCTGGTACTCACCGAGGACCACTGGGCGGGCCGGGTCTCGGCGGCGGACTTCCCCGTGCCCGCCGAAGCGCTCGGGCACATGCGGTTGCCACGGCGCGTCGATCACCGCACCGCGCGCATCCGCCGCGACCTGGCCTCGGCGCTGCGCAGCACCGGGATCTCCGCGCCGGGCAGGCGCAGGCGCAACGATCACACGCGCGGCGGCGAGGACCGTGAACTGTCCACGCTGCGCCGCAGCCTGCGCTCGCACCCGGCGCACAACCGGCCCGACCGCGAACAGCTCAGCCGCACCGGCGAGCGCTACGCCCGGCTGGCGCGCGAGACCGAGTCGATGCGCCAGAAGGTTGCCGCGACGACGAATTCGCTGGCGCGCACCTTCGACCGGATCGTCGGGCTGCTCGAGGAACGGGGGTTCGTCGAGCACGGCGAGGTGACCGCCGACGGCAGGCGGCTGGCCCGGATCTACGCCGAGAGCGATCTGGTGGTCGCCGAGGTGTTGCGTCAGGGGCTGTGGCGCGGGCTGGGTCCGGCCGAACTCGCGGCCGTGGTCTCCACGCTGGTCTACGAGTCGCGCCAGGAAGGCGGGTTCCTCACCGCGTCCGGCCCGACCGAACCGATCCGCCGGGCGGTCGGCGCGACCATCGAGGTGTGGACCCAGCTGCGCTCCGACGAGGCGCGGCACAAGCTGCCGCCGACCCGCGAACCCGACCTCGGTTTCGTCACCGGCGTGTACAAGTGGGCTCGCGGCGACGCATTGGCCGAGGCGTTGCTGGCCAGTGGCGATCAGGGCACGCCGCTGTCGGCGGGCGATTTCGTGCGCTGGTGCAGGCAGGTCATCGACCTGCTCGACCAGATCCACAACACCGCCGACGACCCCGAGGTCGCGGCCACCGCCGCCAAGGCGGTCCGTGCCGTTCGGCGGGGTGTCGTTGCGGTGGACGCCGCGTAGTGGATATGTCTGTGATTTGATTTCTTGGCGTACCGACCGTGATGGCGGAGTCGTGCGAAAGCGGCTGGCCTGGCGCGGGGGGCTACCGTATGTACAACGATGCGAGTGGAGGCGAGTGGATGAGCGGCCCGTACGGACCGAATGGCCCAGGGGAGGGAAGCAACGATCCCACCCAGCACTGGGGAGGTCAGCAGGGGGCCGGTGGCGCCGGTCCCACCCAGCACTGGGGTGGTGGGCAGCAGCCGCAGCAGGCCCAGCCCACCCAGCACTGGGGTGACCCGAACGCGCAGCAGCCGCAGCCGCAGTGGGGTCAGCAGCCGCAGCAGCCTGCCCAGCAGCCGCAGTGGGGACAGCAGCCGCAGCAGCCAACCGGCCCGCAGCAGCAGTGGGGGCAGACCCAGCCGCCGCCGCAGGACTGGAACGCCCAGGGCGCCAACGCCGGGCAGCAGTGGGGTCAGCAGCCGCAGCAGCAGTGGGGACAGCAGCCGCAGCAGCCCGGTCAGCAGCAGTGGGGCCAGCAGCCCCCGTCGTCCGGCGGCAAGGGCAAGGGCCTGGTGATCGGTCTGATCGCGGCGGGCGTGCTGGTGCTCGCCGCCGTCGTCGGTCTGCTCCTGGTCGTGTTCTCCTCCGACGAACTCGACTCCGCCGCCGTGCAGGACGGCGTCTCGCGCGTGCTGAAGGACTCCTACGGCATCGCCGACGTTTCCGACGTGTCGTGCCCCTCGGGTCAGGAGGTGAAGGTCGACGCGACCTTCACCTGCGATCTGAAGGTCAGCGGTGAGGCGAAGAAGGTCACCGTCAAGATCACCAAGGACGACGGCACCTACGAGGTCGGTCGCCCGAACTAGGCTGCCGCACCAACGATGTCCGGGCCGTCCGCGGGTACGCGGGCGGCCCGGCGTCGTGTCAGCGGTGGGCCGCCGTCAGCGCGGTGACGAGCCGGGTGATCGGGCTCTCGGCGTTGTAGGCGCTCGCCAGGGCGAGCAGCCGATCGGGGTCGGCCGGGGTCGCGGGCAGCGTGTCGGGCCCGGACAGGATCACCTCGGCATCGCGCACCACCTGCACGACCGGCGCGGCGACCTTCAGGTAGTCCTGGGCCGCAACCAGTTTCGCCCGCACCCCCTTGGCGAGGTCGGATCCGGGATCGTCGACCGCGGCCAGCAGGGCGTCGAGCGAACCGAACTTCGAGATCAGCTGCGCGGCGGATTTGTCGCCGATGCCGGCGACACCGGGCAGTCCGTCGGAGGCGTCGCCGCGCAGGGTCGCCATGTCGGCGTAGGCGGGTCCCGCGTTCTGTTCCGGCACACCGTATTTCGCCGACACCTCGACGGGGCCGAACAGTTCGGCCTTGGCCAGGCCGCGGCCCGCGTAGAGGACTCGCACCGGCGGCGCGGGCTCGTCGCGGACCAGCTGCAGCAGATCGCGGTCACCGCTGACGACGACCACCGGATCGGTGCGTTCCCGGCTGGCCAGCGTGCCGAGCACGTCGTCGGCTTCGAGCCCCTCGGCCCCGCCGGTGGCGATCCCGGCGGCCGCGAGCACCTCGAGGATCATCTCGACCTGTGGGGTGAGCGTGTCGGGCACCTCCTCGGCGCCCGGTGCCGCGCCGGAGCTGGTGTCGAGCCGGTGCGCCTTGTACGACGGCACCAGCGCCACCCGGAACGGCGGCCGCCAGTCCAGGTCGAGCCCGACCACCAACCTGCTCGGCCGGTGCTTGGTGATCAGCGAAGCCACCATGTCGGTGAATCCGCGCAGCGCGTTCACCGAGCGTCCATCGTCGGCCCTGAGCTTGTCGGGGATCGCGTAGTAGGCGCGGAACCACAGGCTGGCGCCGTCGAGGATCAGCAGGGGCCCACGGGAGGTCTGGTCAGCGGTCACGGGGTCGATTGTGCCCCGAAAGCTCCGTCCGGCGCCCGCCGCGCGGCACGCGCGTCCGGTGCCCGGGAGAATCACGCCGTCCTGGGCCCGTGCGCCCGCGGCGGGTAACGTCGGATCCTATGAGCGCGCACACGGATGCCAGGTTCGCGGCGAATGTCTACGGTCAGCGGCTGGAGCGGGCGGTCGAACTGATGCGCGCGGCGCATCTGGACGCCCTGCTCATCACCCCGGGTCCCGATCTGCGGTACCTCATCGGATCGGCCGCCGAATCCTTCGAACGGCTCACCTGCCTGGTGATTCCCGCCGACGGTTCGACGCCGTCGGTGGTGATCCCGAAACTCGAGCTGGCCTCGCTCGACGGCTCGGCCGCCGGTGAGCTCGGTCTGCAGATCCTGGACTGGGTCGACGGCGTCGACCCGTATCAGCTGGTGCGCTCGACCCTGCACGCCGGCTCGCGCATCGCCGTCGCCGACGCCATGCCCGCGCTGCACCTGATCCCGCTCGCGGAATCGACCACCGGCCTGCCCGCCTCGGCGACGCCGGTGCTGCGGCAGTCACGGATGATCAAGGACGAGGCCGAGATCGAGGCGCTGCGCCGGGCGGGCGCCGCCATCGACAGGGTGCACGCCAGGATGGGCGAATTCCTGCGTCCCGGCCGGACCGAGGTCGAGGTGGGCGCCGACATCGCCGCCGCCATCGTCGAGGAGGGCCATACCGAGGCGGCGTTCGTCATCGTCGGCAGCGGCCCGCACGGCGCCGACCCGCACCACGGCGTCTCCGACCGGGTGATCGAGGCGGGGGACGTCGTCGTCATCGATATCGGCGGCCCCGTCGAACCCGGCTACTTCTCCGACTCCACCCGCACCTACGTGCTCGGGTCGCCGAGCAAGCAGGTCGCCGAGCAGATGGCGCTGCTCGAGGCCGCCCAGGCCGCCGCGGTGGCCGCGGTACGCCCGGGGGTGACCGCGGAGTCCATCGACGCGGCCGCGCGCACCCTGCTGGCCGACGCGGGCCTGGGCGACGCCTTCGTGCACCGCACCGGCCACGGCATCGGCCTGTCGGTGCACGAGGAGCCCTATATCGTGGCGGGCAACGACCTGGTGCTCGAACCGGGCATGGCGTTCAGCATCGAACCCGGCATCTACTTCCGCGGGAAGTGGGGCGCCCGGATCGAGGACATCGTGGTCGTCACCGCCGACGGCGCCGAGTCGATGAACAACCGCCCGCACGGTCTGACCGTCCTGTAGGCGGCGCGGGCTACTTCAGGGTGCTCGACGACAGCACCTGGCGCACCTGGATCGCCACCACGACACGGGTCGGGTTCTCCCGTGGCACCCGGTAGCGGGCGGTGTAGCGGCGCACGGCCTCGGCCACGTCGTCGGCCTCGGTGAGCACGGTCGCCGGTCCTTCGAGGGTGAGCCAGCGCGGCCCCTCGACCTGACTCACCGCCGCGTATCCGCCCCGTGCGGCGTTGCGCGCCTTCACCGACGCGCCGTCGGTGATCACTCGCGCGATCC
Organism: Nocardia sp. No.11; assembly: GCF_038752175.1. NCBI lineage: Bacteria > Bacillati > Actinomycetota > Actinomycetes > Mycobacteriales > Nocardiaceae > Nocardia > Nocardia sp. No.11. Next base: position 54,041 of record NZ_JBCGFB010000029.1, read on the forward strand.
CGCTGTCGGGATCCCAGGTGAAGCCCACCGCGACCACGTGCGGGGTGCCGTCGGCGCGCAGGGTCGTCAGGGTGGCCAGGTGCCGCTCGGTGACGAAGTCGAGGGCGGCGGGGGAGAGCTGTGTCGTGGCGGTCGGCATGGGGGAAACGGTAGTCGGGGCGATCGGCGTCGCGCCGCACGGGTTTGGGCTCCGGCCACCCGATGTCCCGCCTCGGCGGCGGATGACAGACTGAGCCCATGGGAACGCAGCAGAACGAGGGACCCGTGCTGGTCCTGGGCGGGCGCAGTGAGATCGGCGTCGAGGTGGCGCGCCGACTGGCGCCCGGACGGGTGGTGATCCTGGCCGCCCGCCGGTCCGGCGCGCTGGACGCCGAGATCGAGCAGGTACGCGCGGCCGGCGCGACCGCCGTGCACACCGTGGAATTCGACGCCGACGACACCGCCACGCACGCCCCGCTGCTGGAGAAGATCGCCGCCGAGCACGGCGGCATCGGCACGGCCGTGGTGGCTTTCGGCGTGCTCGGCGATCAGGCACGCGCCGAACAGGATCCGGCGCACGCGGTCGCGGTCGTGCACACCGACTACGTCGCCCAGGTCAGCATCCTGACCACGCTCGCGACGCTGCTGCGGGCCCAGGACGCCGGGCAGATCGTGGTGTTCAGCTCCATCGCCGGAGTGCGGGTGCGCCGCGCCAACTACGTCTACGGCTCGGCCAAAGCGGGACTCGACGGCTTCGCGAGCGGGCTCGGTGACGCCCTGCACGGCACCGGCGTCCAGCTGCTGCTGGTCCGGTCCGGCTTCGTGATCGGCCGGATGACCACCGGCATGGAACCCGCGCCGATGGCCAGCACCCCCGGTCAGGTCGCCGACGCCGTCGTGCGTGCCCTGGGCAAGGGCAAGACCTCCGTGGCGGTGCCCGGCAGGCTCGCGGTGATGTTCTTCGTGATGCGGTTGATGCCGCGGTTCGTGTGGCGCCGGATGCCGCGGTGACCGAGTCGGCCTGGGCGGGTTCCCCGATCGTCGTCCTCGGCATCGGCGCCGACGGCTGGTCCGGGCTCGGTGAGCCGGCGCGCACCGCCATCGCCGCGTGCGAGGTCGTCTTCGGTTCGCCGCGTCAGCTGGCCCTGCTCCCGCCGGGCGACGCCGAAGCGGTGCCGTGGCCGAGTCCGCTGCTGCCCGCCCTGCCGGAGTTGTTCGCGCGCAACGCCGATCGGCGCATCGGCGTGCTCGCCAGCGGCGACCCCATGTTCTACGGCATCGGTGTCACCCTGGCCCGCCGCTTCGGCGCGCGGTCGCTGCGGGTGTTTCCGCAGCCGTCCTCGGCGTCGCTGGCGTGTGCCCGGCTGGGCTGGCCGCTGGCCGAGGTCCCCGTGGTGAGCGTGGTTGCCCGGCCGTTGCCCACGGTGCTGCCCGAACTGGCCGAGGGCCGCAGAGTGCTGGTGCTCAGCCAGGACGAGTCCACGCCGCCGCTGCTGGCGCGGTTGTTGCGCGACAACGGGTTCGGCGCGTCCACGCTCACCGTGCTCGAACAGCTGGGCGGGCCCGCCGAACGGGTGGTCACCGGCACCGCGGCACGCTGGGCCCATCCGCACGGCGACCCGCTCAACGTCGTCGCGATCGACTGCGTCGCCGAGCCCGGCGGCCGTCGGGACACCCGCCTGCCCGGCCTGCTCGACTCCGCCTTCAGCGGCGACGGTCAGCTCACCAAAGCCGAGGTCCGGGCCCTGACGGTCACCGCGCTGGCCCCGGCGCCCGGCGAGACGCTGTGGGATGTCGGCGGTGGCTCCGGCAGCATCGCGATCGAATGGTGTCGCACCCATCCGCTGTGCCGGGCCGTCACCTTCGAACGGCTCCCCGCGCGCCGCGAACAGATCGCGGTGAATGCCGCCGCGCTCGGCGTTCCCGGAATAACGGTCGGGGGCGAGGTGCGCTCGGAGTTTGCCCAGCGGGAATTCCCGGCACCGGACGCGATATTTCTCGGCGGCGGGCTCACCCAGGACGGCGTGTTCGAGCAGTGCTGGCAGCGGCTGCGTCCGGGCGGTCGCCTGGTCGCCAACGCGGTCACCGCGGAATCGGAAGCGCAGCTGCTGGACTGGACCGCCACCCACGGCGGCGCCCTGCGGAAATTCCAGATCTACCGGGGTGAACCGCTCGGTGGGTTCACCGCGTGGCGGCCGCACCTCCCGGTCGCCCAGTGGATCGTCACAAAACCCGCTGGTTAGCGGCGCGCGACCCGGAATTTCCGATCACGGACAAATCACGCGCAGATCACGGTGACGGCGTTCACGCAGGGTCCCGACGCCCTGAAAGTTACGAACCGAAGGTGTAAGAAGCGTGCCTCGGGGGTAGGGTCGTGGCCGTTCCGGGTAAATCCCGCCGGTTCTCTTTTTTCATGATGGGAAGTGACATGAAGTACGCGAAGTTCACCGCACCCGCGCGCCCGTTGCTGGTCGAGGCGGGTTCGGCCGACGTCTGCGGGCAGTTCTGAGGGTCCTGATCCTCGGCGGCACGGGCGAGGCCCGGGAGCTGGCGCGGATCGCGTCCGGTGAACGGGGACTCGATATCGTGTCCTCCCTCGCCGGGCGGGTCGCCCAGCCGCGGTTGCCCGTCGGTCCGGTGCGCATAGGTGGGTTCGGTGGTGTCGAGGGCCTCCGAACCTGGCTACGCGAGAACGCGATCGACGCCGTCGTGGACGCGACCCATCCCTTCGCGGCGCAGGTCAGCTCGCATGCGGCGACCGCGGCGGACGATCTCGGCATCCCCGCGCTGCACCTGCGGCGCCCCGAATGGGTGCAGCGTCGCGGTGACCTGTGGACGCGGGTGCCCGATCTGAGGTCGGCCGCCGCCGCGCTGGCCGAGCACGGCGAACAGGTGCTGCTCACCATCGGCAGGCAGGGCGTCGGCGCCTTCGCCGGCTGCGGGCGGCACCGGTTCGTCATCCGCTCGATCGACGCACCCGCGGCACCACTGCCCCCGCGCTACGAATTGCTGCTGGCCCGGGGGCCGTTCACCTTCGACGACGAACTGGTGCTGATGTCCCGGCACCGGATCGATGTGCTGGTCACCAAGAACAGCGGTGGCGAGCAGACCGAGGCGAAGATCTTCGCGGCCCGCACGGCGGGCCTGCCGGTGGTGATGATCGACCGGCCGCCGCTGCCCGCGGGCGCGGTGACGGTGGAAGAGGTCGGCGCCGCCGTGGACTGGCTGCACGACGCCGCGTCACCTCGGGTGCGCTGAGTCGCTCACTGCGGTCGCGGCCCGGTGAAGATGTGCGGGAGCTGGTCGAACCAGTGCAGGACCGCCCGTTCGTAGGCGATGCCGAATTCGAGGGTGGCGCGCTGGTGCGGGGCGAGCGCGGTGGGGTCCTCGTCGAGGTAGCGGTCGAGCCGATCCTGGTGGATGTTCTTGTTGGCGGCGATGATCCGATCGCGATGCGCCGGCTCGAGATGTTCGCCGAAGGACAGCGTGAGCAGCAGCGGCACCCGGATCGTCTCGGCGCCGGGATCGCGGGCGATCCATTCGGCGAAGGCCTCGCGGCCGGTGTCGGTGATCCGGTAGGGCGTGCGTTCCCTGGCGCCGCGTTCGCCCTTGGTCACCAGGCCGGCGGCGTCCATGGTGGTCAGCTCGCGGTAGACCTGACTCTGGGTGATCGTCCAGAAGTCGCCGATCCGTTGCTGGGCCTGGGTCGCGAGGTCCCAGCCCGACATCGGGCCTTCGTGCAGGAACCCCAGTAGCGAGGCCGCGGTGGAGTTCAGCGGGCGGCGTCGAGTCGCGGTATCGGTCAACGGTCAACTCCCTTCGAACGACATTCCTAAGTGGAATGTTACGCCTGGGTGCGCTGTCCACCAAGACCGCAGGTGTTGCGGTGTGTTCGCCGGTGCGGCGGTGACCCGGTCGACCGTCGTGCGGGTCACCGCCGCGCGGCTCGATCAGCGCGAGGCGAGGGTGACGGTGTCGCCGTCGCCGAGCTGGTACTGCGCGAGCGAGGTGCCGTCGACGAGCTCGACGTCACCGTCGACCAGCAGTCGCTGCTGCTCCACGGGGATGCCGGTCTGCTCCTCGACGAGCACCTTCAGGGTGTCGACGGGCGCCGCCGCGTCGACGGTGACCGCGAAACCGGCCCCGTCGGCGTTCGTGACCGCCAGCGTGAGCGACTCCGCGATCGGTGCCGCGGGCGCGCCGGGCAGACCGGGCGAGGCGGGCGCAGCAGGGGCCGCGGGCGCTCCCGATACCCCGGGAGCCGAGGATTCACCCGGTGCCGCGGATTCGCCCGGTGTCGCGGGGGCGCCGGGTGTCGCGGGTGCGCTGGGAGGCGGTGGTGCGGGCTGTGCCGACGCGATGGCGGGGACGACCAGGGCCGCGACCGGCGCGGCCAGTACCACTGCGGTCAGTCCGGTCGCCACCGCGTGGCGTAAGGAAGTGGTGCGACGTGCGTGGTGCTGAACTCTCATCGTGGTGAGTCCTTTCATCGTCCGCGAGGACGCGTTGGGGAATCGAACCAGGAAACGAGATGTCACGCTTGTGCCATGGCGGGACGGGCCCGCCGCACCCCAGTGTGCCACCGCACACCCGGGATCCGGCTGACCTCGCGGGTGTCCTCGTGGCGGGCGGCCGTGCTAGACGGTCGTGCCGTAGCGCCGGGAGGTGAACACGCGGGTGCCCTCCCTGGTCTGGAACGCGGCGGTGGTCGACGAGCCGATGATCAGCAGCGTCCGCATGTCGACCTCGTCGGGATCGAGCTCGCCGAGGGTGATCACCCGGACCGACTCGGTCGGCCCGCCGACATCGCGCCCGAGCACCACCGGCGTCTCCGGCGCCCGGTGCGCCAGCAGCACATCGCGCATAGCGCCCACCTGCCAGCGGCGTTGCGAGGAGGCCGGGTTGTAGATGGCGATCGCCATATCGGCGGCCGCGACGGCCGAAAGACGCTGGGCGACAACGTCCCACGGCTTGAGGCGATCGGAGAGCGAGATCATCGCGTAGTCGTGCCCGAGCGGCGCGCCCACCCGGCTCGCGACGGCATTGGCCGCGGTCAGGCCGGGCAGGACCCGCACCGGCACCTGCTCGAACTGCGGCTCGGCCGACACCTCGAGGACCGCGGCGGCCATCGCGAACACCCCGGGATCGCCCGAGGACACGACCGCGACCCTGGCGCCCCGCTTGGCCAGATCCAGCGCCATGGCGGCCCGTTCGGATTCGACCTTGTTGTCGCTGGCGTGCCTGCGCTGACCCGGCCGCACGGGCACGCGGTCGATGTAGGTGGTGTAGCCGACGAGGTCGGTCGCTTCGGCCAGTGCGGTGGTGACCTCCGGTGTCGTCCACGCGGTGTCGCCGGGGCCGAGCCCGACCACGACGACCTCGCCCGCCGTCGCGGGAGCGGCCGGGGTGGCCTCGGTGGCGCGCGCGGCCTTGTCGCGGGCGACGATCGGCGTCGTCGGTGCCGGACCGGGCACCAGGGTGATCGCGAAGTAGGGCACGTCGGCCGCGTCGACGTCGGCGGCGGCCATCACCCGTTCGCGGGTGCTGCTGGCCCGCTCCACGTAGTAGGCGTCGTCGAGTCGGCCGGAGTCCGACAGTGCCTGGCGCACACCGGGATAGGTGCGGCCGAGCTTCATGATCGCGGCGGCGTCGGTATCGCGCAGCCGGCGGGTGAGCTCCTCGACCGGCATCGTGCCCGGGAGCACGGTGAGCACCTGCTCGCCTTCGACCAACGGGGTGCCCAGCGCCGCCGACGCCGCGCTGACCGAGGTGATGCCGGGGACGATCTCGGCCTCGAACCGGTCGGCCAGCCGGCGATGCATGTGCATGTAGGAGCTGTAGAACAGTGGGTCACCGGCGGCCAGCAGGGCCACGGAGCGCCCGGCGGCCAGGTGCACGGCGAGCCGGGCGGCGGCCTGCTCGTAGAACTCGTCGATCGCGCCCTGATAGCCGCCGGGATGGTCGGTGGTCTCGGTGGTCACCGGGTAGACCAGGTGCTCCTCGATCTGGCCCGGGCGCAGGTAGGGCTCCGCGATTCCGCGCGAGATGCTGCGACCGTGCCGGGCGCTGTGGAAGGCCACCACATCGGCGGCGGTGATCAGGCGGGCCGCCTTCACCGTCACCAGTTCGGGATCGCCGGGGCCCAGGCCGATGCCCCACAGTTTGCCGGTGCTGATCTCGCTCATTCCTGTTCGCTCGCGATCGCGTTGAGGGCCGAGGCGGTGATCGCGCTGCCACCGCGACGGCCACGTACGGTGAGGTATTCGATCCCGCCGAAGTCGATGAGCGCCTGCTTGGATTCGGCGGCGCCGATGAAGCCGACCGGGATGCCGATGATCGCGGCGGGCGTCGGCGCGCCCGCGTCGAGCATGTCGAGCAGGTGGAACAGCGCGGTGGGGGCGTTGCCGATGGCGACCACGGCGCCGTCGAGCTGATCGCGCAGCAGTTCCAGCGCGGCCACCGACCGGGTGTTGCCCAGCTCGGCGGCGAGCGCGGGCACCCGTGGGTCGGTGAGGTTGCACAGCACCGCGTTGTCGGCGGGCAGGCGCTTGCGGGTGACGCCCGAGGCGACCATGTTCGCGTCGCAGATGATCGGCTTGCCCGCGTGCAGCGCGGCGCGCGCGGCGGCGACCACGCCGGGCGAGTAGGCGATGTCGGCGGCCAGATCGACCTGCCCGCAGCCGTGGATCATGCGCACCGCGACCCGCTCGACATCGGCGGGGAAACCGGCCAGGTCGGCTTCGGCGCGGATCGTCGCGAACGAGCGCCGATAGATCTCGGCCCCGTCGGTGAGGTAGCTGGTACGCACATCGGACATGCGGACAACCCTAGAACCTGTGTCCGACCGCCTTTCCGTCGCGGTGCTTCAGGTGCGCGGCCGCTCGAGGATGCGGGACATCACCAGCGAGCTGCGGGTGCGGCCGACGCGCGCGTTCTCCCTGATCCGCTCGACCGTCACCTCGATCTCGGCCATGTCGGTGGCCATCACGTGCACCAGCGCGTCGGCCTCGCCCGCGATCGTCCACACCCCGACGACCTGCGGTATCGGTTCCAGGGTGCGGCGCAGCTCGGCGGGGGAGATGTTGTCGCGGTAGTAGACCTCCACGTACGCCTCGGTCGTCCAGCCCAGCGCGGCCGGATTCACCTGCGCGGTGAACCCGGTGATCTGCCCGCTGGCGACCATCTTGTCCACCCGCCGCTTCACCGCCGGGGCCGACAGCCCGACCACCGCGCCGATCTCCTGGAACGAGGCGCGCGCGTGGGTGAGCAGCACCGACAGGATGCGCCGATCGATATCGTCCACGTCACTCCTTCGCCCGGCGAAACACAAGATTTCTCCATTCTGGCATCGAAATGCGCAACGAATCGGTGTTCCCCGTGCAACGCGCGCACATTTACCTTCGTAGGAACTATCGATCCGCGCAGCCACCGGGAGTCCTGATGACCGCCGCAGCCCCTCTTCGCGCCACCCCGTCCGCGCGGGTCGCCCCGGCGCCCGCGCGGGTCGCCACCCCGCGCCGCTATGTCATGTGCAGGCCCGACCACTTCGCGGTCGCCTACGCGATCAATCCGTGGATGGATCCCGCCGCGCCCGTGGACCGCGCCCGCGCGCTGGCCCAGTGGGAGATTCTGCGGGCGGTGCTCGAGGACCACGGGCACACCGTGGAGACCGTGCCCGGCGAGCCCGGCCTGCCCGACATGGTGTTCGCCGCCAACAGCGGGATCGTGATCGGCGGGCACGCGCTCTCGGCCCGCTTCGCCCACCCCGAACGGGCCGCCGAGGGCCCGGCGTTCCATCGCTGGTTCGCGGCCAGGGAACTGCGCGCGCTCGCGCCCGCGGCCGAGACCAACGAGGGCGAGGGCGATTTCGCCTTCGCCGGCCGACGGATCCTGGCCGGGGTCGGCTTCCGCTGCTCGCTGTCCGCGCACGCCGAGGTCGAGCGGTACTTCGAGTTGCCGGTGGTGTCGCTGGAACTCATCGATCCGCGCTTCTATCACCTCGACACCGCGCTGATGGTGCTCGACGACTCGACCATCGCCTACTACCCGGGCGCGTTCGGTCCGGCCGCCCGCGACGTGCTGGCCGCGCTCTACCCGGACGCGATCCTGGCCGAGGAGAACGACGCGCTCTCGTTCGGCCTCAACGGCGTCAGCGACGGTCACCACGTCTTCCTCGACCCGGGCGCCACCGGTCTCATCGCGGCCCTCCGGGAACGGGGTTTCGCGCCGGTGCCGGTCGACCTGTCCGAACTGCGCAAGGGCGGCGGCGGCGTGAAGTGCTGTGTGCTGGAGCTGCACACCCGCCGCGACACGACCGCCGGGTAGCCGGGACCGGGCGCGCACCGGCCACATACTGTCCGGGTGGCACACCCGGAGGAGACCACGGCGGAACGGCGCGCCAGCTGGACCGAACTGTTCTTCGATCTCGTCGCCGTCGCGGGGATCGGCCAGCTCACGCACCTGCTGCACCGGGGTCCCTCGCTGAGCGAGTTCGGCCTGTACGTGCTGCTCTCGCTCGCGTTCTGGGTGGTGTGGGCCTGTGTCACCGTGTACAGCAACGTCGCGGGCGAGCAGGCGCGCACCGCGCTGGTGTTCGGTTGCATGTTCGGCCTGTGCGTGATGATGGCCTCGGTCGACGGGATGCCCGACCAGCACGCGAACGTCTTCGCCGCGATCTACGTGTTGGTCCGGATCGCGTCGTCCTCGGAGTGGGGACGCGGCCAGGTGGTGGTGGACTGGCCGATCGCGCAGATCGGCTCAGGGACGCTGCCGTGGGTGATCTCGCTGTGGGTGCCCGCGCCGTGGAAGTTCGTGCTGTGGGGTGTCGGCCTCGCGATCGACCTGTGGGTGATGTTCACCGTCGACGCCGAACGCTTGATGCTCGAGACGCAGCGACGGGTGCGCGCCCGAGTGCGCCGTCGTCGTCCGGGCGCGCCCCGGCCGCCGCGTCGTCGGTTGCCGCGCCTGCAGATGCTGCACGCGGATCCGGGGCATCTGGGCGAGCGCCTCGGTCAATACCTGATCATCGTGCTCGGTGAGGGCGTGATCTCGGTGATCGCGGCGGTGGCGGTGGAGGAGTGGACCGTGCCGGTCGCGGTGATCGGGGTCTGCGCCTTTCTGTGCCTGCTCGGCATGTGGGGCCTGACGCTGCACTACGGGTTCGTGCCGCGGATGATGGACGCCTCGACCGCCACCATCGACGTGACCCGGCATCGGGTGATGGCCACCCACTGCGCGCTGAGCGTGGCGGTGGCCACCGTCGCGGCCGGGCTCGGGCTGGTGGCCGCGCATCCGTCCGGGCACCTGCCCGCGGGCATCGGCTGGGCCCTCGGCGGCGGCGCCGCGGCGTTCTTCCTGGTCTGCGGTCTGGGCGGG
>NZ_JBCGFB010000030.1:0-4283 GCF_038752175.1 Nocardia sp. No.11
CGCGGCGGCCTGGGCGCAGCGCGACTTCCGGTGCGCGGTCCGCGACGCCGACGAGCGACTGTGGGCGACGCTGGTGGCCGAGGTCGCCGCCGGCCGCGCCGTGGCGGTCCGCGACGCCGGTTTCACCGAGGTGGCTCCCGGCTCGATGACCGTGATCGCGGTGCCCGCCCGCTCCTGATCGGCGCGACACGCGCGAACCGAATTCGTCGATCGGATGACGGATTTCGCGACCCGCCGCCCGGGCTCGGTGTATCCGGCGGACCCCGGGGGTATACGTAACCGACGGCTGGGGGATCGAGGGCGTAGGGAGGTTCCGCGATGGTGACGACGATTGTGGTGATCCTGATCGTGTGGGTGGTGCTGTCGGTGCCGGTGTCCTTCCTCGCCGCCCGGATGCTGCGTGACGAGCCGGACGGGCGCCGCGGTTCCGCGTCGACCAGGAACAACGAATCCCACACGGGCCGGTCGTTCCGCTGAGGGGCCGCGTGGGCCAAGATGGAGCGCGTGTCGCAACCCGATCCCGATCTGCTCATCGACTTCTCCGACGTGACCATCCGCCGCTCGGGCCGAACGCTCGTAGGTCCGGTCACCTGGCAGGTCGAGCTCGACGAACGCTGGGTGGTGCTCGGCCCGAACGGGGCCGGCAAGACCTCGCTATTGAGAATGGCCGCCGCCGAGGTCCATCCGACCTCCGGTGACGCGAACCTGTTGGGGGAGACCCTCGGTCGCGTCGACGTCACCGAGTTGCGGCCGCGCATCGGGTTGTCCTCGGCGGCGGTGGCCAGCCGCATCCCCGTCGACGAGAAGGTCAGCGACCTGGTGGTGTCGGCCGGGTACGCGGTACTGGGCCGGTGGCGCGAACGCTACGACGACATCGATACCGAACGTGCCGTCGACATGCTGGAAACCCTGGGCGCCGAACATCTTTCCGACCGCACCTACGGCACCCTGTCCGAGGGCGAGCGCAAGCGGGTGCTGATCGCGCGTGCCCTGATGACCGACCCGGAACTGCTGCTGCTCGACGAACCGGCCGCGGGCCTGGACCTGGGTGGGCGCGAGGAACTCGTGGAGCGGCTGGGCAATCTGGCCGCCGATCCCGACGCGCCCGCGATGGTCCTGGTGACCCACCACGTGGAGGAGATCCCGCCGGGCTTCACCCACGCCCTGCTGCTCAAGGAGGGCGAGGTGGTCGGGCAGGGACTGCTCGAGGACGTGCTCACCGCCGCCAACCTCAGCGCCGCGTTCAGCCAGTCCATCGCGCTGGACCGGGTCGACGGGCGCTGGTTCGCCCGCCGGGCCCGGCGCGCGGGTCAGCACCGCCGCGCCTGAGGCCCACTCAGTGGGAACCGTCGCGTCGCACCGCGGCCGTCCGGGCTGAACTGTTTCCCCAGCGAACCAAGCGGGCGTTAGGGTGCAGACAGGCCGATGCGACGGCCGCCGTGGAACGGCGTCGGCTCCGGTGAGCCGTCCGATCCACCGCGGCCGTCGGACCGTCGGCCACGTGGTGGAGAGGAACGGTATGAGTGAGTCCGGGGTAGCCGCACGCGACGCGTCGACGGTGATGCTGGTGCGCGACGGCGCGGCGGGCATCGAGGTGTTTCTGCAGCGCCGCGTCAGCGGGATGGCCTTCGCGGGCGGTATGACGGTGTTCCCCGGCGGTGGCGTCGACGCCGCCGACGGCACCGCCGACATCGCCTGGGCCGGACCCGCGCCAGCGTGGTGGGCCGAGCGGTTCGCGACGAACGAGCAGGCCGCGCAGGCACTGGTCGCGGCCGCGGTCCGGGAGACCTTCGAGGAATGCGGTGTGCTGCTGGCCGGGCCGACCGCCGACACCGTCGTCGACGACTCCGCGGTCTATCGCGAGGCGCGCGGCAAGCTCGAGCGCCGGGAGCTCTCGCTCGCGGACTTCCTCGCCGCCGAAGGCTTGGTGCTGCGCGCGGATCTGCTGCGCCCGTGGTCGAACTGGATCACCCCCGAAGCCGAACCCCGCCGCTACGACACCCGGTTCTTCGTCGCCGTGCTGCCGCAGGGCCAGATCGCCGACGGCGCCACCTCCGAGGCTGCCCAGGTCGTCTGGGCGACCCCGCAGGATGCGCTGGCGAGCTGGCGGGCGGGCGAACACGTCCTGCTGCCGCCCACGTGGTCACAGCTCGACGGTCTGCGCGAATTCGCCGATACCGCGGCCGTGCTGGCCGCAGAACGGGCGATCACGCCGATCATGCCGCACTACACGCCCACCGCCGACGGCCCGCCGCTGACCGACTTCCCCGACAACGGCCGGTATTTCGCGGAGCTGCCGCAGTTGGGCGCACTGGGCGGCCGGTAGGTTGGCCGCATGGCCGAATTCGTCACCCTCGAGCTGCCCGCCGACCCGTCCGCGCGCGGCGTCGCGCTGCTGCGCATCGATCGTCCGCCGCTGAACCTGGTCGACGCCCAGCTGGCCCGTGAGGTCGCCGCGGCGGCCGAAACGGTGGCCCGGCACCCCGGCGTGGCCGCACTCATCGTCTACGGCGACGAGCGGGTCTTCAGCGCGGGCGACGAGATGACCGAGCTCGCCGAGCTCGACGCCGGGCAGGCCGCCGCGATGGCGGCCGATCTGCAGGCGGCGCTGGGCTGTCTCACCCGGGTGCCGCAGCCGACCGTCGCCGCGATCACCGGCTACTGCCTCGGCGCGGGCCTCGAGCTCGCGCTGGGCGCCGACCACCGGATCATCGGCGACAACGTCAAGCTCGGCCTCCCGCAGATCAAGGCCGGGTTGATCCCGCTCGCAGGCATCCGCAAGCTGTCGCTGCTGATCGGCGCGAGCCGCGCCAAGGACCTCGTCTACACCGGCCGTTTCGTCGACGCCGAGGAGGCCGCGACGCTCGGTCTGGTCGACGAGGTCGTCGCGCCCGACCATGTCCTCGCGGCCGCGCGCCGCTGGGCCGAGCAGTTCGTCACGGCCGCGCCGCGGGCCCTGGCCGCCGCCAAGGCGGTCTTCGAAGCGGGCCCGCACGGGCACTCCGCCGCCGTCACCGAGTGGTCGGCGTTGTTCGACACCGACGACGCGCGCACGGGCACCCGGACCTTCGCCGCGGACGGTCCGAACAGCGCCGTTTTCACCGGACGGTGAGCTGAGACCGGTCATGCGACCAGTTGGAACCGCCGGAAACAAGACCGCCCATTGCGTGCTGAGGGTCTCCTATTACTCTTGGCGGTTATGACGGTCCACCCCGATGACCCGGCGCCGAACCCGCACGCCACCGAGGCCGAGGTCGAAGCAGCGCTGAAGGACACCAAGCTCGCCCAGGTCCTGTATCACGACTGGGAAGCGGAGACGTACGACGACAAGTGGTCGATCTCCTATGACGAACGCTGTATCGCGTATGCCCGCGGCCGGTTCGACCTCGCGGTCGGCCCCGCCCCGCTGCCCTACGAACGGGCGCTCGAGCTCGGCTGCGGCACGGGGTTCTTCCTGCTGAACCTGATGCAGGGCGGGATCGCGAAGAAGGGTTCGGTCACCGACCTCTCGCCCGGCATGGTGAAGGTCGCGCTGCGCAACGCCGAGCACCTGGGCCTGGACGTCGACGGCCGCGTCGCCGACGCCGAGACCATCCCGTACGACGACGACACCTTCGACCTGGTATGCGGCCATGCCGTGCTGCACCACATCCCGGACGTGGAGCTGGCGCTCAAGGAGTGCCTGCGCGTGCTCAAGCCGGGCGGCCGTTTCGTCTTCGCGGGTGAGCCGACCACCATCGGCAACCTCTACGCCCGCAAGCTCGGCCAGGCCACCTGGAAGGTGACCACCGAGGTCACCAAGCTGCCGTTCCTGTCCGGCTGGCGCCGTCCGCAGACCGAGCTGGACGAGTCCTCGCGCGCCGCCGCGCTCGAGGCCGTCGTCGACCTGCACACCTTCGACCCGAGCGATCTCGAGAAGATGGCGAAATCGGCCGGTGCCGTCGACGTGAAGGCCACCACCGAGGAGTTCGCCGCCGCCCTCTGGGGCTGGCCGGTGCGCACCTTCGAGGCCGCCGTGCCCGACGAGAAGCTGACGGTCGGCTACCGCATGGCGCAGTACCGCGCCTGGCTGGGCCTGAGCTGGCTCGACGAGAACGTGCTGCGCAAGGTCGTCCCGCGCGAGTTCTTCTACAACGCGATGATCACCGGCGTGAAGCCGGGCGCGGCCAAGAAGTAAGTGGGGTACCGCTTCGGCCGCGACGATGTCGCCTTTCTGGGCAGCGCGGCGGGATCCGCCGCGCTCGCCGAGGTCGACCGGCTGGAGCTGACTCCGGCGACGCACC